>JAAYZM010000393.1 GCA_012514835.1 Actinomycetales bacterium | reverse complement strand
TGGGGCCGGCGGCTGCTCGAGACGCTCTTCGACGCGCTGCGCGCCCGCGGGGTACCGGGTGTGCACCTGGGCGCGTCGGACGAGAACCAGCGGGCGATCGCGTTCTACGAGCACCTCGGCATGACGCGGGCCGCCACGCACCCCGGCGTCGTGCACCTCACGCTCCCCCTCTGACGCACCCCACCCCTGGCCCCCGCCCTCCTCTCTGCCCCGCCGCGCCCCCTCTGCGCACCTTCGCCTTGCACTTGCGGTGAGTTGTGCGCGCACAGCGCACCGCAAGGAAGGTTGTGCGCACACAACTCACCGCAAGTCGGGGCGACCCCGCCCCTGAGTGAGGGGACCGGCCACCCCGGACGCTGAGATAGGCAGTCTCGGCGGCTGCCGACACTGCCTATCTCAGCGGGAGTGGCCTCATCGGGGACGAGGTCCGCGGGTGGGGCCGGGGAGCTAGCGGGTGGGGTCAGCGGGCGTCGGGGACGTCCGTCGCGGGCGCGGCCGGGACGGCTGCCGGAGTGGCCGCTTCCTCGTGCGAGGTGCCCCGCCAGCGGCCGACGAACCGCATGCCGTGGTAGATCACGAGCGTCGCGGCGGTGCCGAGCACGATGCCGTCGAACCGCAGGCCGTCGCCGGTCACGAACACGAAGCCGGCGATCGCGATGACGAGGCCCACCCCGGCGGACATCAGGTTGGCGGGGTCGCCGAAGTCCACCTTGTTCTGGACCCAGATGCGCGCGCCGAGCATGCCGATCATGCCGAAGAGCAGCGTCGCGGCACCGCCGATCACCCCCACGGGGATCGAGTAGATGAGCTCGGCGAACTTCGGGGAGAAGGACAGCATGAGCGCCGCGAACCCGGCGAACCAGTAGGCCGCCGTCGAGTAGACCCGCGAGGCAGCCATCACACCGATGTTCTCGGCGTACGTCGTCGTCCCCGAACCGCCGCCCGCACCCGCGAGCGTCGTGGCGAGGCCGTCGGCGATGAGCGCGCGGCCCATGAGCGGGTCGTAGTTCTCACCGGTCATCGTGGACACGGACTTCACGTGCCCGATGTTCTCCGCGATGAGCACGAGCACCACGGGCAGGAAGATGAGCACCACGCTGAAGTCCACGGTGGGCGCCTGGAAGTCGGGGAGCCCGAACCAGGAAGCCTTCTCCACGTCCGTGAACACCACCTCGCCGCGCCACAGGGCCACGAGGTAGCCGACCACGATGCCCAGCAGGATCGACAGGCGCCCCAGGATGCCCCGGAACAGCACGGTCGCGAGCAGGATGGCGCCGAGGGTGACGGCCGCGGTCACGGGTGCCGCCCGGAACCCGGAGACCGGGTTGCCGTCGGCGTCCACGTTGCCCCACGCGACGGGCGCGAGGTTGAAGCCGATGAGCGCCACGATGGTTCCCGTGACCACGGGCGGCATGAACGCCTGGATCCAGCGCGGACCCGCGAAGTGGACCACGACCCCCGCCACCACGAGCAGGACGCCGGTCATGAGGATGCCGAACAACGCCGCCCCGACTCCCCCGGAGGCGGTCGCGACCCCGATCGGGACGATGAACGCGAAGCTCGACCCGAGGTAGCTGGGCAGCCGGTTCTTCGTGATGAGCAGGAAGAGGATGGTGCCCACGGCGGAGAAGAAGAGTGTGGGAGCGACGGGGAACTCGGTGATGCGCGGCACGAGGATGGTCGAGCCGAACATCGCAAGCACGTGCTGCCCGCCCAGGCCGATCGACCGCCACCAACCGAGACGTTCTCCGGGCTTGACGATCTCGCCGGGGGTGACGACCTTTCCGTCGCCGTGCAGCCGCCAACCGACAAACCCGAGCCGCTCGCGCAGCGCTGTTCCTTGAGTCATGGGTGCTCCTTCGCACTGGGGAGACCCGCGCCCTACGGGCCCGGTCGAACACTAGCGACGCGCGCGGCGGCGTGGGGTGCGCCTCGCGGACGAGGCTACGCCGCTAGATTCAGCCCCGTGACGAGCCCCACACCTGTCGCCACCACGCACGAGTCCGCGCGCCCGCCCCGCTGGTGGGGCCGTGCGCTCGTGATGGCCATCGCCGCCGTGTTCCTCGGCATGTTCGCGTGGTACGCGGGCGGCGCGCTGCTCGGGCTGTTCGCGAACCTCGTGGTGGCGTTCTTCCTGGCCCTCGCGTTCGAGCCGTCGGTGCTGTGGCTCGTGCGCCGCGGGGTGCGGCGCGGCACGGCGGCCGCGATCACGATGGTCACTGCGGCACTCGCGGGCGCGGGCCTGCTCGCCCTGAGCGGGCAGCTGTTCGTGTCGCAGGTGATCCAGCTGGGCCGCGAGGTGCCCGCCCTCTACACGCGCGTCCAGCAGCTGCTGGCAGAGCGCTTCGCCGTGACGGTTCCCGACGCGGACGAGCTGCTCCTCACGGCCGTGCAGCGCTGGGGCCAGGAGCTCGCGGGCCGGGCGATCGGGGTGGGCTCGAGCGTGCTGAGCGGCGTGTTCGCCGCGACCACCATCGTGATCGTCACCTATTACCTGTGCGCCGCGGGGCCGCGCTTCCGCGCGTCGCTGTGCCGCTGGCTCGCCCCGAAGCGCCAGGAGGAGGTGCTGAGCCTGTGGGAGGTGGCGCAAGCGAAGGTCTCGGACTTCATCACCACGCGGATCATCCTCGCGGCGATCGCGACCGTGGTCACGGTCGTGTTCCTGTCGATCCTCGGCACGCCGTACGCCCTGCCGCTCGGGCTGTTCACGGGCCTGGTCTCCCAGTTCGTGCCCACGATCGGCGTGTACCTGGGCGGCGGCCTGCCCGCGCTCATCGCGCTGACCTCGCAGTCGCCGTGGCACGCGCTCGGCGTCCTCGCGTTCATCGTGGGCTACCAGCAGGTCGAGAACTTCGCGATCGCACCCAAGGTCTCGGCCCGCACGCTCGAGATGAACCCGGCCGTGTCGCTCGTGGTGGTGCTCGCGTTCGGGGCCGTGTTCGGGTGGCTCGGCGCGTTCCTCGCCCAGCCGATCGCCGCGACCGTCCAAGCCGTCGCCAAGACCTACATCAACCGGCACGAGCTGGTCGAGTCGGCGATGTTCCACGACCCCGGCAAGGAACGCCTCGAGGTGCGGTTCTGGGGACGACGACGGCCCCGCGGCTCGGCGTCGTCGTAGCGCCTCGGCCTCCTGCCACGGAACCTCCATCTGTGCCATGCTTCAAGAGCAAATGACCGATTCGTGATGCGGAGAAGCGCATGACTGAGAACGACCCCGGGCACGTTCCCCCGCCCGCCCCGTCTGGTTTTGAGGCAGCGACGCCGCCCCCGGCAGCCGCGCCGCCCCCCACCCCGAGCTACGCCTCGGCCCCGCCCGCCGCACCCGGTGTGGGTCGGGTGACCAACACGATGGCGATCGTCACGCTCATCGCGGGCATCGGTGGTCTGACGTTCTTGCCGTTCATCGGCTCGATCGTCGCCGTGATCACCGGGCCGATGTCGGAGAAGCAGATCGCCCAGAACGGCGAGGACGGCGCCCAGCTCGCCAAGGTCGGCAAGATCCTCGGCTGGGTCGGTATCGGCCTGTGGGTGCTCGGCATCATCGGCATCGTGCTGTTCTACGTGGTGCTCGCGGCCTCCGTCGCCACCTCGTAGTGCCTCCACGCACCACACCAGACGCACCGCCCGGGTCCGCACGGACCCGGGCGGTCGTCTGTGCGGCATTCCTCGCCGTCCACGCCGTCTACTGGTTCTTCGCGATCACGGACCCGGGAGTCGGGTACGGCGACGTGGGGCTGTACCAGTACTGGGCGTGGGACGGCCTCGAGAACGGCGTGTGGCCGGTGCTCGACTTCCCGTGGGTCTACCCCGCGCTGGCCCTCGTGCCCGTGACGCTCCCCGGCCTCGTGTCGACGCTCGAGTGGGAGCCGTACATGGCCGGCTGGCTGGCCCTCGTCACGGCGCTCAACGCCCTCGCGACCGTGGCACTCGTGCGGCGTGCGTGGCTCGGGGCGATCTGGTGGATCGCGTTCCTCGCGTTCCTGGGTCCCGTCGCGTTCGGTCGCATCGACGCGATCATCGTGCCCCTCGCGATCGGCGGCCTGCTGCTCGCTGCGCAGCGGCCCCGCGTCGCGGCCGTGCTGCTCACCGTGGGCGCGTGGATCAAGGTCGCGCCCGGTGCGCTCGTGGTGCCGCTCTTCGCGGTCGCCCGGCGCCGGTGGCGGGACGTGGTGGTGCCGGCCGCCGCGGTGTGCGTCGCCGTGATCGGGCTCGTCGCCGCGGGGGGCGGGTTGCGGCACGTCGCGAGCTTCGCGTCCGCCCAGGAGGGCCGCGGCCTGCAGCTCGAGTCCGTCGCCGCGTCGTGGTGGGTGGCGAGCTGGATCACGGGCGGGGACGCCGAGGGCGTCTACAACGAAGAGCTCATCACGTGGGAGATCATGGGGCCCGGCACCGTGGTGGCCGCCGACCTGCTGGGCTGGCTCCTCCCCCTCGTCGCGGGGGCGCTGTGCCTGCTCGTGTGGCGCGCCCGCGGGCGTCTCGCCGACGCTGAGCTCCTCGCGTGGTCCGGCCTCGCGCTCATGCTCGCGCTGATCGTCACCAACAAGGTGGGCTCGCCGCAGTTCTACGCGTGGGTCGCCGCGCCCGTGGCCGTGGGCCTCGCCGGCTGGGCGCGGGGCGGGGACGACGGCGAGACACGGGCCGACGACGAGAAGGTGCCCGACGACGGCCTCCGCGGCTGGCCCGGCTGGCTCGACTGGCCGCTCGTCGCGGTGTGGGCGCTCGTGATCGCGGGACTGACCCACCGGATCATCCCCGTGGGCTACTTCGAGCTCGTGGCCGGCGAGGCGTTCGTGGGCTGGTTGCTCGTGGCGCGCAACGTGCTCGCGCTCGGGCTGTTCGCGCTCGCGGTCGCCCGGCTGATCGCCGTCGGCCCGCGAACCGCCGTCCGCCAGCGTCCCGCCGTCGGACCCCGTCCTGCCGCTGACCGCCCGGCCTGACCGCCGTCGGCCCCGCCCCCTCGCGCGAGGCGGAGCTGAGCAGCGCTCAGCCGAGCTGCGGGACCACCTCGCGGGCGACGAGGTCGAGGTGATCGAGGTCGTCGAGGTCGAGCACCTGGAGGTAGAGGCGCTCGACGCCCTGCTCGCGCAGCGCCCCGATCGTGTCGACCAGCTCGGGGACGGTCCCGGCCACGCCGTGCTCGCGCACCTCGTCCGGCTCGCGGCCGATCGCCGCGGCGCGCCGCCGGAACTCCGCCTCGTCAGCACCGCCGGCCAGCACGAGGGCCACGGAGTACGTGAGCGATCCCGGGTCGCGCCCGGCCTCCTCGCACGCCGCACGGACGCGCCCGAACAGCGCGGGGATCTTCGACTTCTCGGGGAAGCTCGCGTTGTACTCGGCGCCGAAGCGGGCCGCGAGCGCGGGCGTCCTGGCCGGGCCGCCGCCGCCGATGATGAGCGGCACGCCCGCGCGCTCGTGGTGGACCGGGTCGTGCTGGGCGGGCTTGGGCAGTGCCGGGGAGTCGGTGAGCTGGTAGTGCTCGCCGTCGTAGTTGAAGCGCTCGCCCACGGGGGTGCCCCACAGGCCCGTGAGGACCTCGAGCTGCTCGGTGAGGGGGCCGAATCGCTTGGCGGGGAAGGGCACGCCGTATGCCGCGTGCTCCTCGGCGAACCAGCCGGCGCCGAGGCCCAGCTCGACGCGGCCACCGGACATCTCGTCCACCTGGGCCACCTGCACGGCGAGCATCCCGGGGTGGCGGAACGTCATGGACGTGACGAGGGTGCCGAGGCGGATGCGGTTCGTCTCGCGCGCGAGGGCGCCGAGCGTGACCCACGAGTCCGTGGGGCCGGGCAGGCCGTCCGCCGAGCCCATCGCGAGGAAGTGGTCGGAGCGGAAGAAGGCGTCGAAGCCGAGCTCCTCGGTCGCCTTCGCGACGGCGAGCTGCTGGGCGTACGAGGCGCCCTGCTGGGGTTCGATGAAGATGCGCAGGTCCATGAGCTCGATGATCGCATCGTTTCGGACGGGGGGTACCACCTCGCACGCGGGAGGTGGGAGGCTAGGGCCGTGCCCGTCCCGCTCCTCCCGCCGCTGCCCTATACGACGTCCCCCGTGCGCTCGATGTGGGTCGCGGCGGCGGACGTGGCACCGGACGTGCTGGCCGGGGACGTGGTGGCGCACCTCGTCGAGATGGTGCGCGCGCGGCGCGTCACCGAGGTGTTCCTCGAGGCGCCGCACGACCTGCCCGCGCACGTCGCGTGGGCGTGCCGTTACCTCCGTATCCGGCGTACGTACGTCGCGGCGCTCGGTGGCGAGGCGTCGTGGCTCGAGCAGGGTCCGACGACGGCGGACGGTGGCGCGCCTCCCGCCGAAGACCACCCCGCGGCCCGGTGGGTGCGCGAAGCCCTCGCGGCGGCACCGTTCCACCGGGTGCACCTCGATCTCACGCCGTGGACCCACCCCGCGTGGGCTTCCGAGCGGCCCCGCGTGTGGGCTGGCTACCTCGCGGCGCTCGACGCTGCGCACACGGCCGCGCGCGGCATCCCCGTGGACGTCGACGTCCCGTGGTGGTTCGCCACGGAGACCGACGGCGAGGTCCCGCTCCTCGACACCGTGCTCGATCGCGTCTCGCGGGTCACCGTGCTGGTGGACGCGATCCGCGCCGAGGGGCCGTTCGGGATCCTCGCGCGCACGGTGCCTGTCGCGCAGCTGTGCGACGCGCGGCGTGCCGCGTTCACGGTGGGGGTGGCCGCGGGCGTGTCCGCCGTCGGGCAGCACGACGCCGAAGGCGGCGCGGCGTTCTTCGACGACGCGGCCCTCGAGCGCGAGGCCGCGATCGTGCGGACCATGATGCGCGACTCGACCAGCTACCGCGGCTTCGCCGTGCGGGACTACCGCTCGTGGCGCGGGCTGCTCGAGCGAGGCGGCGCGCGCGCGTCCGCCTCGGCGACGGCGTCCTTCTAGCCCCGGGCGGTCACCGGGTGAGGAGCTCCGAGGCGTCAGGGAGCGGGTCGGGGCACGTGCCCTTGTTCTTCGTAGCGCGCTCAAAGTGCCACGGCTCGTTCGCGTACACCTGGCACAGGCCCCAGCGCGCGCCGTGCTCGCCGAGCCACGCGGCCCCGTCCACAGGCCCGACGTCCACCGCGAGCCCCTGCACGTGCGTCGAGTGCTCCGGCGGGAGCACCCAGCGGGCCGCTTCTGCCGCGGTGCCATAGGTGTCGAGCGCCTCGGTCCACAGCGCGGTCTGCTCCTCGACGGAACGCAGCCCCGACGTCACGGACAGCTCGACGCCGTCCTTGCGGGCCGCCTCGATCGCGCGGCCGACCGCCTTCTCGAGCGCCGTGTCGAGTGCGTCCGCCCCGCGCAGCTCTCTCGACCAGGGCGCGTGCCCGGTGAGCTGCAGGGCTCCGACCACGAGCATCGCCACGGCGAGCACACCGAGCAGGGCGCTGCGCCGTCGGGCAGCGCGACCGGCAGACGCACGCGGTGCACGGGGTGGTGCGGGCTGCCGTGGCGCGGGCTCGTCTTCGGGCAGGGCGGGCCGAGGGACGGCGTGCGCGGGCGTGAACGACGGCGGGCGGGAGGTGGTCACCCCGCGAGGGCGACCATGCCGAGCACCTCGACGGCGGCCTTGACGACGAGCGCGAGGCCGAAGAGGAGGGCGCCGGTCAGCACCACCGTCACCGCGCCGACAACGAGGTCGCGCACGAGCAGCGGGTGCTGGGCTTCGTGGAGTTCGGTGTGTGTGGTCATGGTTCAACGATGCGCCGTCGGACCCCCGCCGCGCGTCGCCCCAGGACCGGATTTCCGCGGCTCCTGCTGTCCACCACGAGACCGACACCCCCTCCCCCCGCAGTAGTACCGCCCCTACCCGCCACCCCATCCCACGTTGCGGTGAGTTGTGTGCGCACGAGCGACCGAAAGGTGCGTTGCGCGCGCACAACGCACCGCAAGTCGGCAGGTGGGGCGAGGCGATGAGGCCGGGAGGCGTCAGGACTGCCTATCTCAGCGAGGGGAGGTTGACGGGAAGGGGTTGCTGGGTAAGTATCGGGATGCTTACTGAGTAACTAGGAAGTCGGGATGACCATTCGCCAAGGGATGCTCGCGCTGCTCGCCGAGGAGCCTGCGCACTGCTACCACCTGCGCGTGCGCTTCGAGGAGCGCACCGGCGGCACGTGGCCGCTCAACATCGGGCAGGTCTACACGACGGTCCAGCGGCTCGTGCGCGACGGCCTCGTCGAGACCGTGCCGGTCGAGGAGCTCGCGCCCGTCGGGTCCGCGACCGCCCGGAGCGCGGAGACCAGCGGCAGCGCGGAGAGCAAGAGCGGGGCCGACGACGGCGCCCCCCGGGGATCGGCTCCCCAGGACGTGGAGCAGTTCCGGCTCACGACGGCTGGGCGCGCCGCGGTGGACTCGTGGTGGGCGACCCCGGTGGTGCGCGGGACACCGGGCCGCGACGAGCTCGCGATCAAGGTCGCGCTCGCCGTGACCTCCCCCGGCGTGGACGTGCGCGCCATCATCCAGACGCAGCGCACCGAGACGATGCGCGCCCTGCGCGACTACACGCGCCTCGCGGGCGAGCAGGGGTCCGACCTCACGTGGGCCCTCGTGCTCGACAACCTCGTGTTCACCACCGAGGCCGAGGTCCGGTGGCTCGACCACGTCGAGGCGCGCATCGCCCGCGCAGGGGGCGGGCGATGAGCGCCCCCGTGCTCTTGCGGATGGCGGGCGTGGCCCGCGTCCACGGGCAAGGCGAGGCGGCCGTGCACGCGCTGCGGGGCATCAACCTCGAGGTGCGGCTCGGCGAGCTCGTGGCCGTCATGGGCCCGTCGGGCTCGGGCAAGTCGACGCTCCTGACCCTCGCGGGCGGGCTCGACACCCCCACGGAGGGCACCGTCGAGCTCGCGGGCGAGGAGCTCTCGGGCCTCGACCAGAACCGGCGCGCCCGACTGCGGCGCCGCGGCGTGGGCTACGTGTTCCAGGACTTCAACCTCATCCCCGCGCTCACGGCCGCGGAGAACATCTCCCTGCCGCGCGAGCTCGACGGCATCAGCGCCCGCAAGGCCCGCCGCGAGGCGCTCGCCGCGCTCGAGGAGGTGGGGCTGCGCGAGGTCGCGGACCGCTTTCCCGAGGAGATGTCCGGCGGGCAGCGTCAGCGCGTCGCGATCGCCCGGGCGCTCGTGGGGCCCCGTCGCCTGCTGCTCGCGGACGAGCCCACGGGCGCGCTCGATTCCCTCACGGGCGAGGACGTCATGCGCATCCTGCGCGCCCGCATCGACGCCGGGGCCGCCGGGCTGCTCGTCACGCACGAGGCCCGGTTCGCGGCGTGGGCGGACCGCACCGTGTTCTTGCGGGACGGCGTGGTCGTGGACTCGACGGGCGACCGACCCGGCGCCGAGTCGCTGCTGGCTGTGCGGCCCCGCGCGTGAACCGCCGTCTGGCCCCGTGGGTCGCGGCGCTGCGCATCGCCCGGCGGCAAGCCCTGCGGGCGAAGGGCCGCACGGCCCTGAGCGCCGTCATGGTGGGCCTCCCGCTCCTGCTTATCGCCGCGGTGCTGGTGCTCCTGCCCTCCATGACGCCCACCGAGGCGACCACGGTCCGCTACGCCCTGGGTGAGACCGCGCAAGCACACGTCGAGCTCGATCCCGGGTGCGTCCCCCTGTCCCAGATGCCCAACAACAAGAACTCTGGGTTGTGCGGGGGCGGCCTCGACGAGCACGGCAACGAGGTGTCCGACGGCGAACCGCTGACCCCTGAGTCCACCGAGGCGCTGCTCGCCGAGCTTGTCCCGGGTGCTCAGCTCGCCACGCGTTGGGACCTCGAGGCGACCCTGCCGCTCCCCACCGGGAATGGCCTCGACCTCTCGGTCCGCACCCTCGACACGACCGGCGAGCTGGCCTCGACCGTGCTCGTGATCGAGGGCGAGACCCCCAAGGCGGCCGGGGAGGTCGGGCTCAGCGTGGCCGTGGCGGACCGATACGGGTTCACGGTGGGCGACAGGCTCGACCTCGAGATCGACGGCGTCTCTTCGGCCACCACCATCACGGCACTCCTCTCCGACAGTGACACCTCTGTGCTCGCGGCACCCGGCACGGTTCCAATCGAGACCGCGAGTCCGTCCTGGTACGTCCTGGGTGACGAGCCGGTCACGTGGTCCGACATCGTGGTGCTGAACCGCGGCGGCGCGTTCGTCATGAGCCGCGACGTGCTCGAGAACCCGCCCGCGCCCACCGACGTGCCGTTCCTGCAGATCTCCGCCGGGTGGGGCGGCGACTCGACCCAGGCCGCGGCGGGTGTGGGGATCGTGGTCGCGCTCGCCCTGCTCGAGGTGGTGCTGCTCGTGGGCCCGGCGTTCGCCGTCGGCGCGCGGCGACAGTCCCGCTCGCTCGCGCTCGTGGCAGCGACAGGCGGGACCAGGAAGGATCTGCGGCGCATCGTCCTGGCGAACGGCGTCGTCGTCGGCGTCGGTGCGTCCGTGCTCGCCGTCGCCCTCGGCGTGCTCGGGGCCATGGCGGCGACCGCGTGGCCCTACCGCGACCCGTACGCCATCTTCCCCAACCTCGTGGTGCCGCCCTACGTGGCGGGCCTCGTCGCGGTGGGCACCCTCGTCGCGGTCGTCGCGGCGTGGATCCCCGCGCGCCAGGCATCACGTCTCGACGTGGTCGCCGCGCTCGCGGGCCGACGCGCCGATGCGACCCCGCGAGCCACCACGGGGGTCGCGGGTCTGGTCGTGGCCGCCGTCGGCGTCCCCCTCGGCGCGTACGGCGGGTACATCGGCTCGTCGCTGCTCGCCGGGGCGGGCGGCGTCCTCGTGGTGCTCGGGCTCGTGGCCGCGTCGGGGCTGCTCATCACGGCGATCGGCCGCCTGGCCCGCCGCACGGGGGTGGCCACGCGGATCGCGCTGCGCGACCTCGCCCGCCAGCGCGGCCGCACCGCCCCCGCCGTCGCGGCGGTGCTCGGCGCGATCGCCGCCGCGACCGCCGGTGCGGTCTACACAGCCGCCGAGGCGCAGCACCACGAGGCGTCGTGGCGACCCGAGGCGGCGATGGACGTCGTCAAGGTGCGGCTGAGCCCGTGGGAGAGCACGGCCTCCGCGACACCCGAGGACGCCGCCGCCGTCACGGCCGCGATCCAGCGGATCGACCCGGGCGCCGAGGTCGCGACCCTGCAGATGGCGCTGCCTTCCGAGCCTCCCGAGGAAGGC
>JAAYZM010000392.1 GCA_012514835.1 Actinomycetales bacterium | reverse complement strand
TCCAGTCCGTGGTGCGCGCGCAGGGCATGACGGCGCTCGTCTCGACGCACGACCAGTCGCTCATGGCGCTCGCCGACTCCACGGTGCGGCTCCAGGACGGTCGCCTCACCGACTGACGCTCGCGCGGTGCGGGTCGCGATCCGGGAGCAGTGCGCGGGCGGATCTGCCAGAGTGGGAACGGCCCTGGACCCACCCCGGCAGGGCCGCACGTCCCCGGACCAGGAGGCCCCGCGCATGACCACGTTCCCCGTCGACGAGACGCCCGACACGGCCCCCACCGACATCGTCACGGCGCGAACCGGTCCCCTCGCGGACGCGCGTGCACAGCTCGCCAAGGCCGCCGAGATCCTCGACCTCGACGACGGCATGCACCAGATGCTCGCGACCTCCCGGCGCGAGATCAACGTGACGATCCCGCTGCGCCGCGACGACGGCACGGTCGAGCTGTTCAGCGGCTACCGCGTGCAGCACAACGTCTCGCGCGGGCCCGGCAAGGGCGGGCTGCGGTACTCCAAGCACGTGGACCTCGACGAGGTGCGTGCGCTCGCGATGCTCATGACGTGGAAGTGCGCCGTCGTGGAGCTGCCGTACGGCGGGGCCAAGGGTGGCGTGACGATCGACGCGCGCTCGTACTCCCCGGGCGAGCTCGAGCGCGTCACGCGCCGGTACACGAGCGAGATCATGCCGATGATCGGCCCCGAGCGGGACATCCCCGCGCCGGACCTCGGCACGGACGAGCGCACCATGGCGTGGATCATGGACACCTACTCCGTGAACAAGGGCTACACGATCCCCGCCGTCGTCACGGGCAAGCCCCTCGAGATCGGCGGCTCGCTCGGGCGCCCCACCGCGACGTCCGCGGGCGTGGTCCACACGCTCGCCGCCGCGATCGCCGAGCGCGGGCTGCGCACCAAGGACGCGTCCGTCGCGATCCAGGGCTTCGGCAAGGTGGGCTCGCACGCGGCGTGGATCCTGCACGAGCAGGGCGCACGCGTGGTGGGCGTCTCGGACGAGTTCGGCGGGCTGTTCCGCGCGGAGGGCCTGAACATCCCCGCCGTCTTCAAGCACGTCGAGCGCACCGGCTCCGTGGTGGACTTCCCCGAGGCCCAGGCCATCTCCAACACCGAGCTCCTCGCGCTCGAGGTGGACGTCCTGGTCCCCGCGGCCGTCGAGGGCGTCCTCGACGACTCGACGGCACGCACGGTCCGCGCACGCTGGGTGGTCGAGGGCGCGAACGGTCCGACGACGGCCGCCGGGGACAAGATCCTCGCTGACGCGGGCGTCGTCGTGGTCCCCGACATCCTCGCCAACGCGGGCGGCGTGGTCGTGTCCTACTTCGAGTGGGTGCAGGCCAACCAGGCGTACTGGTGGACCTTGCCCGAGATCGAGGAGAAGCTCGCGGACCGCATGCGCAAGGGCTACGCCGACGTCGCGAACCTCGCCCAGCGCCAGGACCTCTCGCTGCGGGACGCGGCCCTGTGCATCGGGGTGCGGCGCGTGGCCGAGGCCCACGAGATCCGGGGGCTCTACCCCTGACGGGCGGGCGCCTGCCAGGCGGACCTGTCAGGCGCCTCCCAGAAACCTGGGGCACACTGGACGGCGCTCGGCGGACCGCCGGGCCCACCCAGAACTTCAGGAGCCCACCCGTGCGCCGAGCCGTACTGACCCCCCTCGCCGTCGTCCTCGGGGCGTCGCTCGCCCTCGCGGGCTGCGCGTCCAACTCCGGCGACGAGCCCGAGCCCAGCGCGACCACCCCCGCGGCCACCGAGCCCACCGTCACCTCGACGCTCTCGAGCGACATCCCCGCGGAGCAGCTGCCCACCGCGACGGGCGAGTTCGGCGACAAGCCCGAGCTGACGTTCCCTTCCGAGACCCACCTCGCGGAGGGCGCGCTCCACGTGCTGTCCGAGGGTGACGGTGACGTGGTCGAGGCCGGTGACCTGCTGCTCGCCAACTACCTGGGCCAGGTGTGGGGCGGCGAGGTGTTCGACAACTCGTACGACCGCGGCGAGCCCTCGGCCTTCCCGATCGGCACCGGCTACGTCGTGACCGGCTGGGACCAGGGCCTCGTGGGCCTCAAGCTCGGCACGCGCGTGCTCCTCTCGCTCCCGCCGGACCTCGGCTACGGGGCGAGTGGCAACCCGAACGCCGGGATCGGTGGCGAGGACACCATCGTGTTCGTCGTGGACCTCGTCGACAGCTTCGGCGCCGACTCCGCGGCCCAGGCCGACGCGACGCCCGGCGAGGCGCTGCCCGCCGACGGCCCGCAGGTCGAGGGTGCGCTCGGCAGCGCCGCGACCCTGACGATCCCCGAGGGTGCCACCGAGCCCACCGCCCAGAGCTCCGTGGTGCTCGGCACCGGCACGGGCACCGCCGTGGCGGACGGTGACAACGTGGTGGTCCACTACGCGATCGCGTCGTTCGACGAGGCCGAGGGCTACTCCACGTGGGACAACGGGACGCCCGAGCAGCTCATCGTCGGTGCCGGCAGCCCGCTCGAGGAGCTCGTGGGCGTGCCCGCGGGCAGCCGCGTCTTCATCAACGTCCCGGCCACCGAGTCGCAGGCGGCGTGGGTGGCCGTGATGGACATCGTCGCCGTCCTCTGACCGCGAGCCTTCCCCGCGCACGGGCGTCCACCTCCGGGTGGGCGCCCGTCGCCGTTCCCGGGCGCGCTCGGCCGTCCCGGCGTCAGCGGTTGCCCGGCCGTCCGCCGTCGGACCCCCTCGTCCCTTACGAGACGTGCGTGACGTTCAGCTCGGGGCGCTCGCCCCGGCGCGGGCGCGGGGGCGCGTCGCCGGCCTTCTTGAGGTCCGCGCGCAGCTCGCGCGGGAGGGAGAACATGAGGTCCTCGGTGGCGGTGCGGACCTCTTCGACGTCGGCGTAGCCGCGCTCGGCGAGGTGCTCGAGGACGTCCCGCACGAGGATCTCAGGGACCGACGCGCCCGACGTGAGGCCCACCGTGGTGACGCCGTCGAACCATGCGGGGTCGATCTCGTCGGCCTTGTCGATGCGGTAGGACGCGCGCGCTCCGGCATCGAGGGCCACCTCGACGAGCCGCACCGAGTTGGACGAGTTCGCCGAGCCCACCACGATCAC
>JAAYZM010000391.1 GCA_012514835.1 Actinomycetales bacterium | reverse complement strand
GGTACGAGCATGCCCACGAGGAGTCTCGGCAGGGGAGGACGACGCGCGGTGCGGCGGTCCTCGCGGGGGGTGCTCTCGTCTTCGCCTCGCTCGTCGCCGCGACCTCGCCGGCCGCGGCCGAGGACGCCCTGCCATCCCCGTCGTTCGCCGCTCCCTCGCCGGTCGGCGACAGCGGCAACGTCGTGGGCCTCGTGGTCGAGCACAGCGCGACGTCGGCCGCACGCGTAGGCTCGGCAGCGCGCTCGAACAGCTTCGGCGTCGCGGCGGCGACAACGACCGTCGAGCCCGGGGTCAGCAAGATCACCTTCGACGAGCCCACGGATACTACGGAGGCCGAACGGCTCGCCGCACGCATCGCGCGCCTCCCCGGGGTCACGGACGTCTCGCTCAACACGTGGTTCGTGCCCGCCGCGCTCCCGCCGGGCGGGGCGCCCTCCGACCCGTACTTCGGTGACCTGCACGGCATCTGGGACCATCGCGACACCTTCGCCTACTCGATGGGCGGCACGAACCACCTCGCCACGTTGCCCAAGGGCGGGTACGCGACGAAGGCGCCGGCGCTCTGGAAGCTCACGCGGGGGTCGTCGAAGTCCATCGTCGCGGTCCTCGACACCGGGAGCACGCCGCACCCTGACCTCGACGCCAACACCGTCAAGGGCTACGACCTCATCTCGGACAAGGACACCGCGCGCGACGGCAACGGGCGCGACCCGAACCCGAACGATGAGGGTGACTACTGCGAAGAGTGGGGGTCAGACGCACGCTCGACCTGGCACGGCACGCACGTCGCGGGGACGATCGCGGCAGTGCAGAACTCGATCGGCGTGATCGGCAACGCTCCTCGCGCAAAGATTCAGCACGTCCGTGTGCTCGGCGGGTGTGGCGGCTCGATGGACGACGTCGCGGATGGCATCACATGGGCCTCGGGCGGCAAGGTTGCCGGGACGAAGCGGAACACGAAGCCCGCCAAGATCCTCAACCTCTCCCTCGAGGCGGCCGGCGTCCCATGCTCGAACTACCTTCAGAAGGCGATCAACGGAGCCCGCAAGCGCGGCTCGGTCGTCATCGTCGCCGCGGGCAACAATGGTATCGATGCACGTAACACGAGTCCCGCAAACTGCAAGAACGTCATCACGGTGGGGGCGACGAGCTTCCTCGGTGCGCGCGCCTCGTACTCGAACTACGGCAACACGATCGACCTCTCGGCCCCCGGCGGGGCGATCGGCGACTGGCGCGACAGCAACAACAACCCCGACCTGGCTGCGGGCATCTACTCGACCCACAACAGCGGTTCGTACGGGCAGGGCAGCCCGAGCTACGCACCAATGCAGGGCACTTCGATGGCGACCCCCGGGGTCTCCGGGGTGGCAGCCCTCATCGTGGCGATGCGCCCAAAGATCACCGCGAAGCAGCTCGAGCGCGTCCTGCGACAGTCGGTGAGCAAGTTCCCCAACCAGACCTCGCACGGAGCCCTCAACTGTGCGAAGGCGAAGAACTGCGGCAAGGGCATCATCGACGCGACCCGCGTCCCCACGACCTTCATCGCCAAGCCCAAGGTCTCGAACGCGCGCGTGGGCCGCAAGGCCAAGGTCAGCCCCAAGG
>JAAYZM010000390.1 GCA_012514835.1 Actinomycetales bacterium | reverse complement strand
GGCGCGCACCCGCAACGTCCCGCTTCCCTGCGCGCCGCTCCACCGCGCCCGCGCACGCCCCGGAGGTAGCCCCATGGCCTCGACCGAAGTCGCCTCACGCAGCGCGACGACGACGACGGCGCCCCGACGCCGCACCAGGCGTCCCCGCATCCCGTACCTGCTGCTCCTGCCCGCGATCGCCGTGCTCGGCGTGGGCCTCGGCTACCCGGTGTACTGGCAGATCAACAACTCGTTCCGTGAGTTCGGCCTCGCGCAGCAGTTCGGTCAGCCCGCCCCATGGGTGGGCCTCGACAACTACGTGCGCATCTTCACGTCGGACGCCCTGTGGGCCGTCGTCGTCCGCTCGCTCGTGTTCTGCCTCGTCAACGCCCTGCTCACGGTCCTCGTGGGGGTGCTCCTCGCGCTGCTGATGCGGGCCGTGGGGACGTGGGCGCGGCTCACCCTGCAGATCGCGATGCTGCTGGCCTGGGCCATGCCGATGGTCGCGGCCGTGACCGTGTGGAAGTGGCTCTTCGACTGGCGCACGGGCGTGGTCAACTGGCTGCTCACGCGCATGGGCTTCGTGGAGTTCCACGAGCACCACTGGCTCGCCGAGCCGCTCTCGTTCTTCGCCGTCGCGACGCTCGTCATCGTGTGGATGTCCGTGCCGTTCGTGGCGCTCTCGGTCTACGCGGGACTCACGCAGGTGCCTGACGAGGTCCGCGAGGCGGCCCGCATCGACGGCGCCAACAGCTGGCAGCAGTTCTGGAACATCACGGTGCCGCTCATCCGCCCCGTGCTCGCGATCGTCCTGCTGCTGCAGATCATCTGGGACCTGCGTGTGTTCGCCCAGATCCGCTTGCTCCAGGACGGCGGGGCACCCGTGGGTGACACCAACCTGCTCGGCAACTTCATCTTCGAGCTCGGCGTCGGGCGGCAGGACTTCGCCGGTGCCGCCGCCGTGTCGATCTTCGTCCTCGCGCTCACGGTGCTCGTGAGCTGGCCGTACGTGCGTGCCCTGATCAAGGAGCTGGACAAGTGAGCCGCCGCAGCATCTCCCGCGGGCTGCTGAGCCTCGTGGCCGTGGCCGTCGCGGCCGTGTGGGCCTTCCCCGTGTACTGGATGGTCAACTCCTCGCTCATGTCCAACGCGCGCCTGCGCTCGGGCACGCCGAGCTTCTGGCCCGTGAACCCGACGTTCTCGAACTACTCCGCCGTGATCGGCGGGTCCTCGTTCACGTCGGCGCTCAAGATGAGCCTCGCGATCACGTCCGTGACGGTCGTGGCCGTCCTCGCGTTCGCGTTCCTCGCGGCGCTCGCCATCTCGCGCTTCCGGTTCCGCGGGCGTGTGTCCTTCGTGGTCACGGTGCTGCTGGTGCAGATGCTCCCGGCCGAGGGTCTGTTCATCGCGCAGTACAAGATGCTCTCCGGGGCGCAGCTGCTCAACTCCGTGCTCGGCGTCTCGGTGCTCTACACGGCCGCGATCGTGCCGTTCACGATCTGGATGCTGCGAGGCTTCGTGGCGGGCGTGCCGATCGAGCTCGAGGAGGCCGCGATGGTGGACGGCCTCTCGCGCACGCAGGCGTTCTTGCGCATCACGTTCCCGCTGCTCGCGCCGGGACTCGTCGCGTCGGGCGTGTACGCGTTCCTCCAGGCCTGGAACGAGTTCACGGTGGCCCTCGTGGTGCTGCCCGCGGAGTCCGCCAAGACGCTCCCGCTGTGGTTGCGCACGTTCTTGTCCGCGTCCGCCAACCGCGGGGTGGACTGGGGCGAGGTCATGGCCGCCTCGGCGCTCATCGCCGTGCCCGTGATCGTGTTCTTCCTCTTCGTCCAGGGCCGCATGACGTCCGGCCTCGTCTCCGGGGCGGTGAAGGGATGAGCGGCTGGCGCGTGGGCCTCGACATCGGGGGCACCAAGATCCACGGGGTGCTCGTGGGCCCGGACGGGTCCGTGCGCGCGGAGCATCGCGCGGCCACCGTCGTCGGACCCGAGGGGATCGTCCAGGGTGCGGTGGACGCCGTCCTCGCCCTGCGCGGGGAGGTGTCCGACGACGGCGCCCCCGGGGCCGTCCGCCTCGATGGCGTGGGCATCGGGGTGCCCGGCGTGGTGGACCCTGCCACGGGCTCGGTGCGCTACGCGATGAACCTGGGCCTCGACGCCGAGCCGTTCGCGCTCGCGGCCGCCGTGTCCGCAAGGCTCGACGGTGTGCGCGTGG
>JAAYZM010000389.1 GCA_012514835.1 Actinomycetales bacterium | reverse complement strand
TGCTGCGTGCGCGCCTCGTGGGGCCAGAAGGACCACCAGACGCAGAACAGCCCCGCACCGGCGAGCAGCCCGATCGTCGCTCCCACGTGCTCAGTCCCTCGCCCGCAGCAGCTCGGCCACGTCGTGGCCCGCACGCGCGAACCGCTCGACGTGCGGCGGGTAGCCCTCGCCACGCACGAGCACGCCGTCGCGCACCTGGAACAGGTCCGCCGTCTCCACGATGCCCGCCTCGACCCGGCCCGGGACGGCGACGATCTCGCGGGTCCGGCGCCGGCCCCGGTGATCGACCTCGAGATGCACCACGATGTCGACGGCGGACGCGACGGTCGGGACCACGAAGCGGTCCGAGACGTTCTCGCCCGCGAGCAGCGGCAGGGTGCACATCTTCGCGATCGCCTCGCGGGCGGAGTTCGCGTGCAGCGTGCACATCCCCGGGATTCCCGCGTTGAGCGCGACGAGCAGGTCGAGCGCCTCGGCCTCACGCACCTCGCCGATGAGGATGCGGCTCGGGCGCATCCTCAGGGCCTCCTTGACGAGGCGGCGCAGCGGGATCTCCCCGTTGCCCTCGAGGTTGGCCTGGCGGCACTGCATCGCGACGACGTCCCGGTGCGCGATGCGCAGCTCGAAGACCTCTTCCGCCGTGATGATGCGCTCCTTCGCGGGGACGGCCCCCGCGAGCGCGTTGAGCATCGTGGTCTTGCCGGCTTGCGTGGCTCCCGCGACGAGGATGTTGAGCCCGGCCTCGACGGCAGCGTTGAGGAAGGCCGCCGCCTGTGCGGTGAGCGAGCCGAGGGCGACGAGCGCGTCGAGCCGGTCCGCACGGACCACGTACTTGCGGATGTTCACGGCCCAGTGGCGGCGCGTGACGTCCGGGATCACTGCGTGGACGCGCTCGCCCGTGGGCAGGGTCGCGTCGACGAAGGGGCTCGACAGGTCGAGGCGCCGCCCGGAGGACTTGAGCATCTGCTCCACGAGGTCACGCACCTGCTGGTCGGTGAGGATCGTCGTGGTGAGCTCGGGCTCTCCCCGGCGTGCGACGAACACCTGCGCGGGACCGTTGATCCAGATCTCTTCGACCTCCGGGTCGTCGAGGTAGCGCTGGAGCGGTCCGAGGCCGGCCACGGTATCGACGAGCGACTTCACGGCGGCGGCAGAGTCGAGCAGCGGTGGGACCCCACCGAGGAGAGAGCGCGCGTCGTAGTCCGCCACGGCGTCCGAGACGAGGGCGCGCACGCCGAGCAGGTCCTGGAGCGGGTCGATCCCGCGACGCCGGATGAGCTCGCGGACCTCGCCCTCGAGGATGGCGACGCCGTCCATCCACTCACCCCCTGCTCGTCTCGTCCGGTTCTGGCCGATACGGACATTAAGGGAAAAACGCCCGACTGGGCCACCCTGAGGCTCAGCCTGTGGACAACGTGCCCGTTTCCCTCGCTATGTACGTTCGTACACAACGGCGGCTAGGTTGCGCCGCATGACCGACTACTTCGCCGGATCGCCGCCGCGGCGGACGTGCCCCTCGGCTCGGTCAGCTACCACTTCGAGAGCATCGACGCGCTCCTCGCGGAGGCGTTCGAACGCTTCGCCTACGAGATGAGCGACCGCTTCGAGGACAGGATGAGCCGGGCCGGGGGTACTGGCGAGGCACGGGACGCCGTCGTCGGCCTCATCACCTCCGCCGTGCTCACCGATCCCCGCGAGCACGTCCTCGCCCACGAGCTCTACACCCTCGCCGCGCGCGACCCCCGTTACCGCGAGCTCACGCACGCCTGGATGGCAAGGTCGCGACGCGCTCTCGAGCGCCACTTCGACCCGAGCACTGCGCGCCTCCTCGACGCCATGATCGAGGGCCTCTCGATCCACCGCGCCCTCGACACGGCCCCCCGCCCCGCCGCAGAAGTCACCGAAGCCATCACCCGCCTCACCGCCACGGCACGCCACGTGTGACGACCGCGGTAGCCTCGGGGCTTGTGAGTGCGCGGAAGAACCCCACGGGCCAGCAGCTGCAGATCAGCGACGGGGAGCACGTCGCCGTCGTCACCGAGGTGGGCGCGAACCTGCGCTCCTACCGGGTGGGTGATCGCGACGTGATCACGCCGTTCGACCAGGACGAGCTGCCGCCCGCCTCCCACGGCGCGGTGCTGGTCCCGTGGCCCAACCGGATCGGCGACGGCACGTACGAGTGGGACGGCAAGACCTACCGCCTCCCCCTCACCGAGCACGCGCCGCGACTCACGGCCCTCCACGGCCTCGTGTGCTGGACGCGCTGGGACGTCGTGGAGCACACGGCCAGCAGCGTCACGCTCGCGCACGACCTGGTGCCCAACCCCGGCTACCCGTGGGCTCTGCACAGCGAGATCACGTACACCGTGAGCCACGACGGCCTCGAGGTCGCCCTCACCACGAGCAACGAGTCCGACGACGACGCCCCCTACGGCACCGGCTTCCACCCGTGGCTGTCGCCCGGCGGGGCGGACCTCGACGAGTGCACGCTGCGCATCGACGCCGAGCGCCACGTGACGATCGACGACAGGCTCCTGCCCACCGGCACCGAGAAGGCCGACGGCGCGTGGGACTTCACCGAGCACCGCTCGCTCAAGGATGTGGCGCTCGACGACGCGTTCGTGGGCATCACGCGCAACGCGAAGGGGCTGTCCTGGATCGAGCTCACGGCACCTGACGGTCGCACGGCCGCGGTGTGGACGGACGAGTCGATGGACACGTGGCAGGTGTGTACCGGCGACGGCCTCGTGGGTGCCGACCGCACGGGCGTGGCCGCCGAGCCCATGACGTGCATCGCGGACGCGTTCCGCACCGGGCAGCGTCTGATCAGGCTCGCGCCCGAGCAGGAGCACACGGTGCGCTGGGGGCTCGTGCTGCGCTGACCGGCTCGGTCAGCCGTAGTACTCGCCGTCGGCCTTGACGGCCTCTTCGAACTCCCAGTGCCACGGCTCGTACGGACCGTTCCCGCCTCGCTGAGCCCACGCGGGGTTGACCCAGCCGAAGGTGGGGCCGTTGTCGCGGAGCCACTGCCCGGAGGCACCCGAGTACGTGGTGCGGCAGAAGTCCACCGCGAGGCCCCAGCCGTGGTTCGACTTGCCGGGGGTGGCGGCGAGCCCACCCTTGATGGACTTGAGACGTCGCTGGTCGCCGAGCGTCCGGTAGGCGCTCTCGAGGCACAGGTCGGTGTTGAACTTCGCGCGGTACGCGGTGTTCATCACGGCGAGCACCGTCGCGGCGTCCGCGCGGAGCGAGTACCGCTCGGCCCAAGGGATCTCGCACAGACCCTCGTCGGAGAGGAGACCGTTGCCGCCGGTCGGACGTGCCGACGAGTCGCACCCGGGGATGCCGTCCCGGTCCGAGGCGCGCGACGCGGCGAGGATGAGCCGCTCGTCGAACGTCTCGGTGAACGCCACGAGGTCAGGAACCGTGTCCGACGCCGGCACGGCGGCGAGCGCGTCGATCACGCTCGGCAGCTCGCCAGGCGCGTAGCTGGCCTGCGCCCCGCCCGCGACGATGGTCCCGTTGCCGGGGAGCACCATGCCCGTGGCGGGCGCGACGATCGTGACGGCCGCGAGGGCCCCGAGCATCGCCCCGCGGGCGATCCACGGCCGCAGGTCGAGCCCGTGGAACCGGGAGGGAGGAGCGGCGGTCCGCTCGACCTCACGGCGCTCACGCCGCGAGACGGGGACTTCAGCTGCTGCAGTGTCCGGGGAGGGGTCTACCGGGGCAAAACGAGCGCGAAACGGCGCCACGTCACCTCCCGAAGATCGATCCCCTGCACGGCACTTGCTACCAATTCATCGGCACCCGCAGGGCCGTCCTGAAGGCCCGCCCGTGGGAACTGTCACAGAACCATAACGGATCGTGGGACCGTGTCCAACCCCCTTCGGTCCTTCGTGAGACTCGCGGTGTCGGTTTCGTCCCGTTCACCCGTGGGTCCGACGGCGGACACCTGAGCGACACCCGCCACGACGATGCAGGTCAGCGGCCGATCTTGCGCTGCATCGCGTCCCGGACCTCACCCACGAGCTCTTCAAGAATGTCCTCGAGAAAAACGATTCCCATCACACCTGCGGGCCCGTCCACGCGGGCCAGGTGCGACCCGGAGCGCTGCATCGCGGCGAGCACGTCCTCGACGTCGTCCTGCGGTCCCACCACGGCGAAGCGGCGCACCCGCCACGTCGCGACAGCCTCGGCCCGCTCCTCGCCGTCGGCGTACAGGACGTCCTTGAGGTGCAGGTATCCGCTCAGCTCCCCGGGAGCGCCGTCGTCGGGCACCGTCTGCACCGGGTAGCGCGAGAAGCCGTGGTGCGAGACGAGCCGCTCGAACTGCTCGGGCGTCACGCCAGGCTCGACGGTCACGAGCTCGGAGACCGGCGTCATGACCTGACCCGCGGACTTGTCGGAGAACTCGATGGCCCCGACGATGAGCCCGCCGTCGTCCTCGAGCAGCCCCTCCGTGCGCGAGCGCTCGACGATCGAGTGGACCTCCTCGGCCGTGAAGGCGGAGACCACCTCGGCCTTCGGCTCGACGCCGAACACGCGCAAGATGCCGTTCGCGATCGAGTTGAGCACCCAGATCACCGGATTGACCACGCGCGCGACCCACACGAGCGGCGGACCGAACCACAGGGCCGCACGGTCCGGCGTGGACACGGCGAGGTTCTTGGGCACCATCTCGCCAAGCACGACGTGCAGGTACACGACGATCAACAGCGCGATCACGAGGGCGATCGGGTGGTTCCACGCCGCGGGCACGCCGAGGGCGCCGAGCGGGACCTCGATGAGGTGCGCGATGGCCGGCTCGGCGACGAGGCCGAGGCTCGTGGAGCACACCGTGATGCCGAGCTGGGCGCACGCGAGCATGAGGGAGACGTGCTCCATGGCCCACAGCACCGTGCGTGCCCGGCGGTCACCGGCCTCCGCGAGCGGCTCGATCGACGAGCGCCGCGCGGAGATGATGGCGAACTCGGCCCCCACGAAGAACGCGTTGGCGGCGAGGAGCGCGATGCCGAGCGCGATGGCGGTCCACGTGCTCACTCGTCCTCACCACCCTCGAGGGCGCGCACCTGCAGGCGCTCGACGCGCCGGCCGGACATCTGCTCGACGCGCAGCTCGACCCCGTCCTCCACGACCAGGTCCCCCACCGCCGGGATGCGTCCCAGACGCCACATGACCAGCCCACCGAGCGTCTCGTAAGGGCCTTCCTCCGGCACCGCGAGCCCGGTGAGCTCGGTGAGCTCGTCGGGGCGCAGCACGCCGGGTACCGACCATCCGCCGTCGGCGAGCGGCCTCGCGACTGCCGAGCGCACGCGGTCGTGCTCGTCCGAGACCTCGCCTACGAGCTCCTCGACCACGTCCTCGAGGGTCACGACCCCGGACGTCCCGCCGTACTCGTCCACCACGAGCGCCATCTGCATGGGTGCGGCGCGCAGCTCGACCAGGAGCGGACCGAGGTGCACCGTCTCCGGCACGCGCGGCGCGTCACCCATGAGCGCGGCGGCGGGCACCTCGCCGCGCCGCTCGAACGGGACGGACACGGCCTGACGGAGCTGCACGATCCCCACCACGTCGTCCGAGGACCCGTCCGTCACGGGGAATCGCGAGTGCCCCGTGTTGCGGGCGAGCGCGACCACGTCCGCGGCCGTCGCGTCGCGCTCGACGGCGGTCATGCGGGTGCGGTCCGTCATGACGTCGACGGCGGTCAGCTCGCCGAACTCGATCGAGTTGGTCACGAGCCGCGCCGTCGAGGCCTCGAGGGTGCCCGCCTGGGCGCTGCGGCGCACGAGGGCCGCAAGCTCTTGCGCGGAACGCCCGCCGGAGAGCTCTTCGCGCGGCTCGACGCCCACGCGGCGCAGCAGCGCGTTCGCGGAGTTGTTGAACGCGAGGATGAGGGGCCGCAGCGCGGTGGTGAAGCCGCGCTGGAGCGGGGCCACGGTGCGCGCCGTGCCGAGCGGGCGTGCGATCGCCGCGTTCTTGGGCACGAGCTCGCCGAAGATCATGGAGAAGCCGTTGACGGCCAGGATCGCGAGGATCGCGACGGCCGTCGCGGTCGCGCCCCCGAGCCACGCGTCCCCGAACCACCCCGTGAGGAGGCGGCTCAGCGCGGGCTGGGCGGTGTAGCCGAGCAGGATCGTGGTGATGGTGATGCCCACCTGGGCGCCCGAGAGCTCCGTGGACAGCGCGTGCAGGGCACGGCGGACGGACCTGCCGCGGCGGTCCGCCATGCGGGGGTCGCGGTCGACGACGCCCGGGTCGAGGGTGACGAGCGAGAACTCCGCCGCGACGAAGACGGCGGTCCCCGCGGTGAGGAGCACGCCGAGCAGGACGAGCCACCAGTCGGCCGTCATGCGGCGCCGCTCACTGCGTCATCCCGACCCTCGGGACTTCGCCCGGGGGTGGGTCTCGAGGGCCCGGCGGCACGTCGTGCGCGTCGCCGGCTGCGTCGGGACGGTTTCATCGTGCTCACATCATAGGAGCCGGATCCCGCGGTGCGCAGCCTCGTTGTGCCACGCTTGGCTCATGGCGACCACCCCGGCCCCCGGCCGCACCCCTGCAGAGGGTCCCGTCGTGCTCGTGGTCGAGGACGAGCAGGCGATCGCGCTCGCCGTCGCGCGGCGTCTCGCCGCCGAGGGGATGCGCGCGCACGCCGTGGGTGACGGCCAGGCGGGCGTCGACGCCGCGGCCCGCCTGCAGCCCGACCTCGTGATCCTCGACGTGATGCTGCCCGGGATCGACGGGCTCGAGGTGTGCCGCCGCATCCAGGCCGAGCGCCCCGTGCCCGTGCTGATGCTCACGGCGCGCGACGACGAGACGGACATGCTCGTGGGTCTGGGCGTGGGCGCGGACGACTACATGACCAAGCCCTTCTCGATGCGCGAGCTCGTCGCACGCTCGAAGGCGCTCTTGCGGCGGGCCACCCGGGCGCGCGAGGCCGCGGCGCAGGCGAGCACCGCGTCGCCCGACCTCGCGCCGATCGAGGCCGGGGACGTGCTGATCGACCGCGCACAGCGCCGGGTCTCCCGCGCGGGCCAGGACGCCCACCTGACCCCCACGGAGTTCGACCTGCTCGTCACGCTCGCCTCTTCCCCCAAGACGGTCCTCACGCGCGAGCGGCTCCTCGCCGAGGTGTGGGACTGGGTCGACGCCTCGGGCACCCGCACCGTCGACTCGCACGTCAAGGCGCTGCGCCGCAAGCTCGGGGCGGACCTGATCCGCACGGTGCACGGCGTCGGCTACGCGTTCGAGCCGCCCGCCTCGGACGAATGAGCACACCGCGCCACTCCCGGACCCGCTCTCGGTGGGCGGACCTGCGACCCCTCGACTTCGCCCGGTCGATCAAGGTCAAGCTCGCGATCCTCGTCGCGGCCACGGTGACGCTCGCCGCGTCGATCACCTGGTTCGGGCTCACCAACGAGTTCGACGTGCAGGTCACCTTCCCCGTGGCGATCATCATCTCGCTCGTGCTGACCCAGCTGCTCGCCCGCGGCATGACCTCGCCCTTGCGCGAGATGACGGCTGCGGCGAGCGCGATGGCTGGCGGGGACTACTCCCAGCGGGTGCGCGCGACGTCGAAGGACGAGGTGGGTCAGCTCGCCACGGCCTTCAACCGCATGGCGGAGGACCTCCAGGAGACGGACACGCTGCGCCGCGAGATGGTCGCGAACGTCTCGCACGAGCTGCGCACCCCCGTCAC
>JAAYZM010000388.1 GCA_012514835.1 Actinomycetales bacterium | reverse complement strand
GGTGGTGTAAGAGACCACCAGCGCACCGGGTGACCGGTGCGGCTCGGTAAACCCCACCTGGAGCTAGGTCGAACAGGGAGCGTTCGAGGGCGGCCCGCCCGAGCTCCCGGGTAGACCGCTCGAGGCGTACGGCAACGTACGTCCTAGATGGATGGCCGCCTCCCACGCGTGGGCAACCGCGCGAGGAGACAGAACCCGGCGTACAGACCAGCTCATCCGCCCTGGTCTTCGCCCCCGGGGGGCGTGGGCTTCACGCCCTCGATCGTCACGGCGCCCGCGTCGAGCATGTCGTCGAACGGGTTCCCCTCGGCGGTCAGGTGGTGCGAGTCGTCCTCCTCGAAGTCCTTCTGCTCCTGCAGGTACCGCATCCCGGGAGCGAAGAGCTCGTCGAAGCTCATGCCGTCCATGCCTTCTGGGCCGCGCGCGCCGCGAGGGCGGCCGCACCGACGATCCCGGCGGCGTTGAGGAGCCGGGCCGGCACGATCGGTGCCCGCAGGTGCAGCAGGGGCAGGAACTTCTCCGCGTGCTTCGACACGCCGCCGCCCACCACGATGAGGTCGGGCCACAGCAGGTCCTCGAGCACCCCGAAGTAGCGCTGGAGGCGCAGCGCCCAGTCCTCCCACGAGAGGTCCTCACGCTCGCGCGCGGACTCGGCGGCCCGGGACTCGGCGTCGACCCCGTCGATCTCGAGGTGCCCCAGCTCGAAGTTGGGTACGAGGCGCCCGTCCGCGATGAGCGTGGTGCCGATGCCCGTGCCGAGCGTGACGACGAGGACGACGCCGCGCGTGCCGGCCGCCGCGCCGTAGCGGACCTCGGCGTACCCCGCGGCGTCGGCGTCGTTCACGGCGTGGATCCCACGCCCGAGCGCTTGGCCCAGGACGTCCTCGATGTTGGTGCCGATCCACGTGTCGTCGACGTTCGCGGCGGAGCGTGCGACACCGTGGTGCACCACGGCGGGGAACGTCACGCCCACCGGCATCGTGGCCGGGACCTCGAACGTGTCAAGCAGCTCCTTGACCGTCTGTGCCACGGCGGCAGGGGTCGCGGGCTGCGGGGTGGGGATGCGCACGCGCTCGGCGGCGAACTGGCCCGTCGCGAGGTCCACGGGGGCGCCCTTGATGCCGCTGCCGCCGATGTCGACGCCGAACGCCGTCGTCACGGCCGTCAGCGGGCTGGGGGTGAGGGTGTCGGGGCTCATGGCAGGGTCAGGATCTCCGCTCCGGTCTCGGTCACCACGATGGTGTGCTCGAACTGCGCCGAGCGGGAACGGTCCGCGGTGACGACGGTCCAGCCGTCGTCCCACATCTCCCACTCGATGCCGCCGAGGTTGAGCATGGGTTCGATCGTGAACACCATGCCAGGTTCGATGGCCGTGTCGTAGAAGGGCGCCGCGTCGTAGTGGGGGACCACGAGCCCGGAGTGGAACGACTCGCCCACGCCGTGCCCCGTGAAGTCGCGCACCACGCCGTAGCCGTAGCGCTGCGCGTACTTCTCGATGACGCGACCGATCACGTTGACCTGTCGCCCGGGGGCCACGGCCTTGATGCCGCGCATCATCGACTCGTGGGTGCGCTCGATCAGCGCGGAGGTCTCGCTGTCCACGCTCCCCACGGGCACGGAGATGCACGTGTCGCCGTGGACGCCGTCGAGGTACGCGGTGAGGTCGAGCTTGACGAGGTCGCCGTCGGCGAGCACGGTCGAGTCGGGGATCCCGTGGCAGATCACTTCGTTCACGGAGGTGCACAGCGACTTGGGGAACTCGCGGGCGTCGGGGCGGGGGCGGTAGCGCAGCGTCGAGGGATAGGCGCCGTGGTCGCACACGAACTCGTGGGCGATCCGGTCGAGCTCGTCGGTGGTCACGCCGGGGGCGACGTGCCGGGCGACCTCGGCAAGGCCCGCGCCAGCGATGCGACCCGCCGCCCGAATCTTCTCGATCGTCTCGGCGTCTTTGACCTCCGAGCCGGTGAACTCGAGCTCGCGGTCCTTGCCTACGTACTCCGGCCGCTCGATGTGCCCGGGAACGCTCCGTAGCGGCGACACGACGCCGGGGACGAGGGTGCCGAGGGGAGCCGTCGAGGAGGTCACGCGGTCAGTCTACGGAGAGACACGCCCGGCTCGATGGTCCACAGTGGAGGTATGGGCATCCCAGGCATCCCGGGGACGGGCGACAAGTTCTTCTTCAACGTGCGCACGCGGCAGGTGGAGCGCGGGCCGGAGAGCGCGTGGACGGACCGGCTCGGTCCCTACGACACCTACGACGAGGCGGCCAAGGCGCTCGACCTCGCCCGCGAGCGGTCCGCGGAGTGGGACGAGCAGGACGAGGCCGACGAGGAGTGGGGTGCGCCGGGAGGCAGTGCCCAGTCCGGTGGAGCCGCGACGGGCATCGACCTCGACGAGGTGGCCGACGAGGCCGAGCGGTAGGTCAGGACTCGAAGGTGTGCTCCGGGCCGGGGAACACGCCGTCGCGCACCTCGCTCACGTAGGAGCGCGCCGCGGCCTCGAGCGCGGCACCGACTTGCCCGAATGCCTTAGCGAAGCGCGGCGCCCAGTCGCCCATGCCCGCCATGTCGAGCCACACGAGCACCTGCCCGTCGCAACCGGCGCCCGCGCCGATCCCGATGGTCGGGATGTGCAGGATCTCGGTGACGCGCTCGGCCACGGGGGCGGGGATCATCTCGAGCACGACCGCCACGGCCCCGGCCTCCTGGAGCGCCAGGGCGTCGTCGCACAGCTGTTCGGCCGCCTCGTCGCCGCGCCCCTGGACCCGCTTGCCGCCGAGCATGTTTTCCGACTGCGGCGTGAAACCGAGGTGTCCGACGACGGGGATCCCCGCCTCGGTCAGCAGCTTGACCTGGGGCGCCACGCGGCGACCGCCCTCGAACTTCACGGCTTGGCAGCCGCCCTCCTTGAACAGCCGCGTGGCGGTCGCG
>JAAYZM010000387.1 GCA_012514835.1 Actinomycetales bacterium | reverse complement strand
GCCGACGCCGTCGAGATGCGGCTCGCGTCCCACGAGGGAGCGCCCGCGCGCCCGCTCGGACGCAGCGCCTCGGGCGGTGAGCTCTCGCGCATCATGCTCGCGATCGAGGTCGCACTCGCGACGGCGGAGGGCTCGGGTGCCGTGCGTCCGTCCACCTTCGTGTTCGACGAGGTCGACGCCGGGGTCGGGGGCAAGGCCGCTGTCGAGGTGGGGCGCCGCCTCGCCCAGCTCGCGCGCTCCGCGCAGGTGATCGTGGTCACCCACCTCGCCCAGGTCGCGGCCTTCGCGGACCGCCACCTCGTGGTCGCGCGCCAGGACGCCACGGGCGATGCCGTGACCGAGTCCGACGTCGTGCCCGTCGAGGGACCCGAGCGTGTGCGCGAGCTCGCTCGCATGCTCTCGGGCCAGGAGGACTCCGAGTCCGCCCGCACGCACGCCGCCGAGCTGCTCGAGCTGCGGTAGCCGTCAGGTCCACGCGGCAGTCCACGCTGCGGTCCACGCCGCGGCGCCACCGCAGCTCGAGGGCACGGACGTGGGACGATAGGGCGCGATGAGAGTCCTGAGATCACGAGGCGCTCCCGAGGCGAGCGGCATCGTGGCACCGGTCCGGGTGGATGCCCGGACGAAGAACCTGGTGCCGCGGCTGCAGCCCGGCGAGATCGCAGTCATCGACCACCTCGACATCGACCGGGTCGCGGCCGAGTCCCTCGTCGAGCGCCGCCCCGCGGCCGTGCTCAACGCCGCGCGCTCGATCTCGGGGCGCTACCCGAACCTCGGTCCCGAGATCCTCGTCGCGGCGGGCATCCCGCTCGTCGACGACCTCGGCAACGACGTCATGGGCCTGCGCGAGGGCCGCCGGATCCGCGTCGAGGGTGGGCAGGTGTTCGACGGGGACACCCTCGTCGCGGAAGGGTCCGTCCAGGACGTCGAGACGGTCGCGGCCGCGATGGTCGAGGCGCGCGAAGGGCTCTCCGTCCAGCTCGAGTCCTTCGCCGCGAACACGATGGACTTCTTGCGCCGCGAGCGTGAGCTCCTCATCGACGGCGTGGGTGTCCCGAAGATCAGCACGCAGCTCGAGGGCCGCCACGTGCTGATCGTGGTGCGCGGGTATCACCACAAGGAGGACCTCGCGACGCTGCGGCCGTACGTGAGCGAGTACCGCCCGGTGCTCGTGGGGGTCGACGGTGGCGCGGACGCGATCGTCGAGGCCGGGTGGAAGCCCGACCTCATCGTGGGCGACATGGACTCCGTCTCGGACAAGGCGCTCGCGAGCGGCGCCGAGATCGTGGTCCACGCCTACCGCGACGGTCGCGCACCCGGGCTCGAGAGAGTGGCCCAGCTCGGCCTCGACCACGTCGTGTTCCCCGCCGCGGGCACGTCGGAGGACATCGCGATGCTCCTCGCGGACGACAAGGGCGCCGAGCTCATCGTCGCCGTCGGCACGCACGCGACCCTCGTGGAGTTCCTCGACAAGGGGCGGGCGGGCATGGCGAGCACGTTCCTCACGCGGCTGCGCGTGGGCGGCAAGCTCGTCGACGCGAAGGGCGTCTCGCGCCTGTACCGCCAGCGAATCTCCAACCTCCAGCTCACGCTGCTCGTGATCGCCGGCCTGTGCGCGCTCGGTGTCGCGCTCGCCGTCACCCCCGCGGGCCAGACGTTCTTCGGGCTCGTCGCGGCCCGGTTCGACGACTGGTTCTCGTGGGTCTCCTCACTCTTCGGTGCTCTGACGTGAGCGCCTCCGCCCCGGACCGGAAGGCCCGCCCGTGATCGACTTCCGCTATCACCTCGTCTCGCTCATCTCCGTGTTCCTCGCGCTCGCCGTCGGCATCGCCCTCGGTGCGGGCCCGCTCAAGGAGACGATCGGCGACACGCTCACCGGTCAGGTGAGCCAGCTGCGCGAGGAGAAGGACGCGTTGCGTGCCGAGCTCGACGCCGCCCAGGCGGACGTCGCGAACAACGAGCGCTACCTCGACGAGGTGGCCGGCTCGCTCCTCGGGGGTGCGCTCGAGGACCGCCGCATCGCGTTCGTGCTGCTCGACGACGTCCCGGACGGCGAGCTCGCCGACCTCGAGGCGAGCTTCGTCGAGGCGGGCGCGAGCGTCCCCACGCGCGTGTCCCTGACCGAGCGCTGGACGGCCGAGGAGGACCAGGTGTTCCGCTCGGCGCTCGCGGCCCGGCTCGTGGAGTACCTCGAGCCCGCCGTGGACCTGAGCGCGGGCTCCGAGGAGATCCTCGCCGCCGCGCTCGCGCAGTCGATCGCCGCGAAGGACCCCGCCAACCCGACGGCGCGCTCGGCCAACGCCGAGATCCTGGGCGAGCTGCTCACGGCCGAGGACGGCGCCCTGGTCGAGGCCGAGCTCACGGACGGCGGCCCGGTGGACGCCGTCGTCGTCATCTCCCGCCCCGACGTCCCGGCTCCCGTGGACCCCGACGCGACGGCGGCCTCGACCCCTGACCTCGAGGCCGAGGCCCGCGCGCTCGAGGCGCGGCTCCGCGCCCAGGCCGCGGTCGCCCTCGCCGCGCAGCAGCGTTCCGAGGGGGCGATCCTCGTGGCCGACGAGTACGTCGACGGAGACCTCGTGACCTTCGTGCGCGAGTCTGACCAGCTCTCGGAGCGCCTGAGCACGGTCACCCGGTACACGACGATGTCCGGGCGTCTGTCGACGGTGCTCGGCCTCGGCTCGCGCATCGCGCTGCGGGTGGGTCACTACGGCTTCGACCCCGGTGCCGACGCCGCGGCCGCGCCGCGCGTCACCCTGCCCCCCGTGGACCGCACCCCCGTGTTCGTCCCCGAGGTCCCGGAGGTGCCGGAGGGCGAGGAGGAGTCCGACGACGGCGAGGAGACCGACCCGGACGCCGACGCCGACCAGGCGAGCGGCGACGAGCAGAGCGACGAGGGCGAATGAGGCGTCGGGCGCGCGGAGTCGCTGCCGGGCTCGCCGCGAGCGTCGTGGCGAACCGGGTGCGGGCGGCCCTCGCGGAGGAGGCACCGGGCGGGCACGCCCTGTGGCAGCGCACCAACCACCGCGGCGACCGCGTGAGCCTCCTCGAAGGCCCTGCGGTCGCGGCGGGAGTGCTCGGCGGGCTCGTCGCGAGCGGTGAGCCAGTGCGCACGGGCGTCGCGGCCGCGATCGCGACGGGCACGGGAGCGACGTTCGGGATCATCGACGACCTCACGGAGGACGCCGAGGCCCGCACCAAGGGCCTGCGCGGCCACCTCGGCGCGCTCGCGCGCGGCGAGGTGACCACGGGTGGGCTCAAGGTGCTCGGGATCGGTGCGGGGGCGCTCGTCGCCGCGGCCGTGGGAACACGACGGACGACGACGAGGGCCGCGTGGCTCGGTGACGTCGCGATCAACGGTGCCCTCGTCGCGGCGAGCGCCAACCTCGTCAACCTGCTCGATCTGCGTCCAGGCCGTGCCCTCAAGGCGAGCATGCTCGTGGCTGGCGGTGCCGGGCTCGCGGGTGTCTCCCCGGGCATCGCCGGTGCCGTCACGGGAGCCGCGTCCGCCGCGATCGGCGAGGACCTCGCCGAGCACGACATGCTCGGCGACGGCGGGGCCAACGCCCTCGGTGCGGCCGTCGGTGCCGCGTTCGCGTTCGGGGCACCGCGCGGGGTCCGTGTCGCCGCGCTCGCCGTCGCGGCGGGCCTCACGCTGGTGAGCGAGCGAGTCTCCTTCTCCGCCGTGATCGACCGCACCCCGGGGCTGCGCGAGCTCGACGCGCTCGGGCGGCGCGCGTGAGCTCGGGGCTGCGCCGGGTCGCCGGCGGGATCCTCGGGGCGGCGGCGCTCATCGCCGTCGTGACCGTGGTGAGCCGCGTGCTCGGGTTCGTGCGCAGCCTCGTGTTCGGGGCCACGGTCGGCTTCGACGCCGTCGCGGACGCCTACAACGCCGCCAACACCTTGCCCAACGTCGTGTTCGAGGTCGCGGCCGGGGGAGCGCTCGCAGGGGCCGTGGTCCCCGTGCTCGCGGCCCCGCTCGCGCGCGGGCTGCGCGCGGAGGTGGACCGCACGGCCTCGGCGCTCGTTGGCTGGGTCCTCGCGATCTGCGTGCCCGCCGCCGCGCTCCTCGCGGTGCTCGCCCACCCGCTCGCGGGGCTCGTCTCGCGCGACCCGGACGGCCGTGCGCTCGTGGCCGGGCTGCTCGCGGTGTTTGCGCTCCAGGTGCCCCTGTACGGGCTCGCCGTCGTGCTGTCCGGTGTGCTGCAGGCGCAGAAGCGCTTCTTCTGGCCCGCCTTCGCCCCCGTCCTGTCGAGCCTCGTGGTGATCGGCTCGTACCTCGCGTTCGCCGCCGTGGCCCAGGGGAGCCAGACGGATGCGTCGGCCCTTCCCGCGGTCGCGTTCGCGTGGCTCGCGTGGGGGACCACGGCGGGGGTCGCGGCGCTGAGCCTGCCGTTGCTGGTCCCCGTGCACCTGTCCGGGGTGCGCTTGCGCCCGACGTTGCGCTTCCCCGAGGGGACGGGCCGCCGGGTCCGTGTGCTCGCGCTCGCGGGGCTCGGGGGCCTGCTCGCCCAGCAGGTTGCCGTGCTCGTGGCGCTGCTGCTCGCGACGCGGTTCGGCGAGCGCGCCACGTACTCCGTCTACGTCGCGGCCCAGCAGGTGTACCTGCTGCCCTACGCCGTGCTCGCCGTCCCGCTCGCGACGAGCACCTTCCCGCGCCTCGCCGAGCGCGCCGCCGCCAAGGACCGCCGCCCGTTCGCGGAGCTTGCGGCCCGCTCGACGCGGTTCGTCGTGGTGGCGTCTCTCGTGGGCGTCGCCGTGATCGTCGCCGCCGCAGACGCGGCCGCGGGCGTCTACGTGGGGATCGGCATCGGCGAGGCCGAGCGGATCGCCGCGATGGGACCCGCGCTCGCGTGGACCGCGCCGGGCCTCCTCGGGCTCGGGCTCGTGTTCCACGTCTCGCGCGCACTGTTCGCCCTCGAACGTGGCCGGCTCGCCGTGGTGAGCACGGCCGCCGCGTGGGGTGCGGTCGCGCTCTCGTCCCTCGTCGCGTGCCTCGTGCTGGTGGGCGCGACGCACGACGGTCCGCGCACGCTCGTCGCGCTCGGTCTCGGCTCGAGCGTCGGGATGGCCCTCGGCGGGCTCGTGGTCCTCGTCGCGCTGCGCCGGGCGGCAGGTCCGGCCGCGGTGCGGGGCGTGCCGCGCACGCTCGCCGTCGGGGCGCTCGGGGCCATGGTGGGTGCGCTCGCGGGGCGCTGGCTCACCGCGACGGTCGCGCAGATCGCCGGGGAGGGCACCGTGACGTGGATCCTCGCGGGCGGCGGGGGAGCCCTGCTTGCCGGAGCTCTCGTGCTCGGGGTCTCGTGGCTCGGGGACCGGGACGCCTTCACGGGTCTCGAGGCGCGGCTCGTGGGGGCACGCCGTGACTGAGCGCGCGCCCCGCATCCTCGTGCTCGTGGGACCCGCCACGGGTGGCATCGGCGCGCACGCGGCCGCGCTCTCGGCGGGCGTCGCGGACCGGGGCGGCACGGTGGCAGTCGTGTGCCCCGGGCTCACGGCCGAGCGGTTCACGTGGCGCGTCCCCGTGGTTCTCGCGTGGCCCGGTGGAGGGCTGCTCGAGGTGTGGCGACGGTGGCGCAGGCTTCGCGAGCTCGTCGCCACCGCGGACGTGGTCCACGCGCACGGTCACCAGGCGGGGCTCCTCGCGCTCGCCGCCGCGCGCGGTACTCGCCCGCGTCCCGCCGTCGTCGTCTCGTGGCACAACGCCGTCCTCGCGACGGGAGCGCGCCGCGCGGTGCTCGCGCTCGGGGAACGGCTCCAGGCGCGGCGCGCAGACCTCGTCACCGGGGCGTCGCTCGACCTCGTCGAGCGAGCCACCGCCCTCGGGGCAGGTGGTGCCGAGCTCGCGCCCGTCGCCTCGCCGCGCGCGGGCCACGAGGTGCCCGACGGCGCTCGCGAGCGGATCCGCACCGAGCTTGGGCTCGACGAGCGGGCGCTCGTGGCCCTCACCGTCTCGCGCATCGCGCCGCAGAAGCGGCTTGACGTGCTGCTCGACGCCGCAACGCTCCTCGCGCACGACGACGCCGCCGCCCGCCGGGTCGGTGCGCCCGTCACGTGGCTCGTCGCGGGGGACGGCGACGCGAACCTCGACGCGGACCTGCGCGCCCGCGCGGCGGCGTCGGGAGCGGACGTACGGTTCCTCGGCGCGCGCTCGGACGTGCCCGAGCTGCTCGCCGCGGCGGACCTGTTCGTGCTCACGAGCCGGTGGGAGGCACGGGCCCTCGTGGTCCAGGAGGCGATGGCGGCCGGCGTGCCCGTGGTCGCGACGGCGGTGGGCGGGCTGCCGGAGCTCGTGGGCGACGCGGGGATCCTGGTGCGCGAAGGGGATGCGCTGGGTCTCGCGACCGCCGTCGGCGACCTCCTTGCCGCCCCGAGGCGTCGCGACACGCTCGCGGAGGCCGCCCGACGGCGCTTCGCGGCGCTGCCGGGTGAGTCAGACATCACCCGCTCGTGGTGGACTCGCTATGCCCGTCTCGCTCGCGCGGCCCGCGGGCTGAGGTAGATTGGAACCCCGTGGTAGAGCACTCGCATCGGCTCCCCGGGCGGTCGGACTATGTGACCCGGCAGATCTTCGTGACCGGAGGAGTCGTCTCCTCTCTCGGTAAGGGGCTCACCGCGTCGAGCCTCGGTCGACTCCTTCGCGCACGCGGCCTCACGGTCGCGATGCAGAAGCTCGACCCGTACCTCAACGTGGACCCGGGGACGATGAACCCGTTCCAGCACGGGGAGGTGTTCGTCACGGAGGACGGCGCCGAGACGGACCTCGACATCGGCCACTACGAGCGGTTCCTCGACGTGAACCTCGGGGCCGCCGCGAACGTCACGACCGGGCAGATCTACTCGACCGTGATCGCCAAGGAGCGGCGCGGGGAGTACCTCGGCGACACGGTGCAGGTCATCCCGCACATCACGGACGCCATCAAGGAGCGCATGCGCGCCCAGGCGCACCCCGAGAAGGGTGACCCGCCGCACGTCATCATCACGGAGATCGGCGGCACGGTCGGTGACATCGAGTCGCTGCCGTTCCTCGAGGCGATCCGTCAGTTCCGCCAGGACGTTGGTCGCGAGCACACGTTGTTCGTGCACCTCACGCTGATCCCGTTCATCGCCGCTGCGGGCGAGCTCAAGACGAAGCCGACGCAGCACTCGGTGCGTGAGCTGATGGAGATCGGTATTCAGCCGGACGTGCTGATCTGTCGCACGGACCGTGAGCTGGGCGAGGAGCTGAAGCGGAAGATCGCGCTGTTCACGAACGTCGACCTCGAGGGCGTGGTCGAGGCGTGCGATGCGGAGACGATCTACGAGGTTCCGCTCCACTACCGGAAGCAGAAGCTTGACGAGTACATCTGCCGCAAGCTCGGGCTGGAGACGGAGGAGCCGGACCTGACCGAGTGGAAGCAGATCGTCGAGCGCATCAAGCGGCCCGCCAACGGCACGGTGCGCATTGCGGTCGTCGGCAAGTACACGCAGCTCGTCGACTCGTACAAGTCCGTGCAGGAAGCGCTCGTGCACGGCGGCATCGCCAACGACGTCGAGGTGGACATCCACTGGCTCTCGAGCGAGGACTTCGAGCGGGACGGCGGTGCGCGTGCTGCGGAGATTCTATCCGGCTACCACGGCCTGCTGATTCCGGGGGGCTTCGGCGTGCGCGGCGTGGAAGGCATGCTGGAGGCAATCCGCTGGGCACGCACGAACGGGCTGCCGTTTTTCGGCATCTGCCTTGGCCTGCAGTGCGCCGT
>JAAYZM010000386.1 GCA_012514835.1 Actinomycetales bacterium | reverse complement strand
TCCACCACGTACCCCGGCACCACGGACGAGATCGTCCGACCCGCGCTCGAGGCCGGCGGTCTCGTGGTGGGCAAGGACTTCCACCTCGCGTTCTCGCCCTAGCGCATCGACCCGGGCAACCCGGTGTACGGGATGAAGAACACGCCCAAGGTGGTGGGCGGCCAGACCCCCGAGTGCACGCGCAGGCCGCGGACTTCTACGGGAAGTTCGTCGACACGGTGGTCGAGGCACGCGGGACCCGCGAGGCCGAGACGGCCAAGCTGCTCGAGAACACCTACCGCCACGTCAACATCGCACTGGTCAACGAGATGGCGAAGTTCTGCCACGAGCTCGGCATCGACCTGTGGGACGTCATCGCGATGGCGAAGACCAAGCCCTTCGGCTTCCAGGCTTTCTACCCGGGCCCGGGCGTGGGCGGTCACTGCATCCCGATCGACCCCAACTACCTCAGCTACAACGTGCGCGCGAAGCTCGGTTACCCGTTCCGCTTCGTCGAGCTGGCGCAGGAGATCAACGGCAGCATGCCCACCTACGTGGCGCAGCGCATCCAGAACATCCTCAACGAGGACGCGAAGGCCGTGAGCGGCGCCAAGGTGCTCCTGCTGGGTGTCACCTACAAGCCGGACATCGCTGACCAGCGCGAGTCGCCCGCCGTGCCCCTCGCCAAGCGCCTGCGCAGCCTCGGCGCCGAGGTGCAGTTCCACGACCCGCACGTCGAGCGCTGGACGGCCGAGGGCCTCAACCTCGACCGGGTGGCGGACCTCGACGCGGCGCTCGCGGCCGCGGACGTCGCCGTGGTGGTGCAGGGCCACGCGGAGTACGACGGCGAGAAGATCGCCGCATCGGCTCGCCGCGTGCTCGACACCCGCGGCATGGCACCGCACGCGGGGTCCGTGGAGCACCTGTGACGGGTTGCCCCGTCGAGGACCGTCACGTGGGATGATCCTGCGATGAGGGTGCTCGTCCTGACGGTGGTGCACGACCCGGAAGACGCCCGGGTCCGCTATCGACAGATCCCTGCGCTCGTCGCCGCGGGGCACGAGGTCACCCTCGCCGCGTCCTTCACGGAGCACGGGCGGGAGATGCCCGAGGACATCCGCGCGATCGACATCGCGCGGGCCTCGGGGCGTCACCGGCTACCGGCCATCCTGCGCGCGCGGCGCCTGCTGCGCTCGCGGGCCAAGGACTTCGACGTCGTGCTCATGCACGACCCGGAGCTGCTGCTCGCCGCGTTCGGCCTGCACTCGGGCCGCTTCGTGTGGGACGTGCACGAGGACACGGTGGCGACGCTGCGCCTCAAGGCGTGGCTGCCCAGGTTCCTGCGCCCGCCCGTGGCCGCGCTCGCGCGCGTGCTCGAGCGTTCCGCGGAGCGCAAGATGCACCTGCTGCTCGCCGAGGAGTCTTACGTGGACCGGTTCGCGCGCAAGCACCCGGTGATCCCCAACAGCGTGGTGCCCCCGGAGCACGTGAGCGAGACGGTGGACCACCGCGTGGTCTACATCGGCCGAGTCTCCAAGGCGCGCGGGGCGCGCGAGATGATCGAGCTTGGCAGGCGGCTCGCGCCCTCGATCGAGGTGCACGTCTACGGCGGGGCCGAGCCGGACTGCATCGAGATGCTCCGTACGGCCCACTCCGAGCGAGCGGTCGTGTGGCACGGGTTCGTGCCGAACGACGAG
>JAAYZM010000385.1 GCA_012514835.1 Actinomycetales bacterium | reverse complement strand
GAGCTCGCCGCCGCGGGGGAGCTCGCGCTCGCGGAAGGCTGACGACCTGACGACGACGGTCCACGTCGACGCCCACTAGGTTGAGCGCATGTCCTCGACCGCACCCCGCCGCGGAGCCGTGCGGTGACCTCTCGGCGCGGCCTTGCGCTCGTGGTGCTCGGGGCGCTGTGCTGGGGCGCGGGCGGGCTCAGCGGGGCGCTCCTGGGCGGTGAGGCGTCCCTCGGGGCGGGCGCTGTCGCGGCCTACCGACTGCTCGGCGGGGGGATCGCCGTCCTCGTGGGCGTCGCACTGGTCGAGGCAGTGCGCCCGCGCGGGCGCCTGCGGGTCGCCTCGCGCGCCGCGTGGGGGCGCGTCGCGGCGGTCGCCGCGCTCATCGCCGTGTTCCAGGCCACCTACTTCCAGGCCGTCTACCTCGTGGGGGTCGCGGTCGCGACGCTCGTGACGCTTGGCTCGGCCCCGGTGATCGTCGCGGGAGCACAAGCGGTCCGACGACGGCGGCTCCCGGCGGCCCACGTCCTCGTCGCGATCGCCTGTGCCGTCGTGGGGCTCGTGCTCCTCGTGGTGGTGGACCAGCAGCGGGAGGACACCGAGCCGGGGACCGCCGTCGGGCAGGGCGCGTCCGCCGTCGGCCCCATCTCGCTCGACGCGACCGTCCTCGCGGGCGTGGGCCTCGCCCTCGCCGCCGCCCTCGCGTTCGCGACCCTCGTGGTGGTCAACCGCCGACCCGTCGCGGGGATGGGACCTCTCGTCATGACCGGGGTGTCGTTCACGGTTGGCGGGGTGCTGCTCGTGCCGTTCGCGGCTTTCGTGGGCGGGTTCGGTGTGCCCTCGACCGGGCTCGGCTGGTGGTGGCTCGCGTTCCTCGCGCTCGTGCCCACCGCGCTCGCGTACGCCCTGTACTTCACGGGCCTGCCGGCCGCGGGCGCCACCCCGGCGGCGCTCGCGGCACTCCTCGAGCCGCTCGCCGCCGCGCTGCTCGCCGTCGTCGTGCTGGGGGAGCGACTGGGCCCCGCGGGATGGTGCGGAGCCATGTTGCTCGTGATTGCCGTGGTCCTTGCGCGCCCACGCCCAGGCGGCTCGCCTACGATGGTCCTCGGCCCGCGCGCAGCGCGTGGGCACAACCACGCCCCGGCACGTGCCGGGGACGAACCCTGGGAGTAGTGCGTGCCCGCGATCCTCGACAGAGTCCTGCGCATCGGTGAAGGCCGAGTCCTGCGCAAGCTCGAAGCCATCGCCAAGCAGGTCGACGCCCTCGAGGAGTCCTTCGAGGCGCTCAGCGACGCCGAGCTGCGCGAGGAGACCGACCGCTTCAAGGAGCGCCTCGCGAACGGCGAGTCCCTCGACGACCTCCTCCCGGAAGCCTTCGCGACGGTCCGCGAGGCTGCGAAGCGCACGCTCGGTCAGCGCCACTACACGGTGCAGATCATGGGCGGCGCCGCGCTGCACCAGGGCAACATCGCCGAGATGAAGACCGGTGAGGGCAAGACCCTCGTCGCGACCTTGCCCGTGTACCTCAACGCCCTCGCGGGCAAGGGCGTCCACGTCATCACGGTCAACGACTACCTCGCGCGCTACCAGGGCGAGCTCATGGGGCGCGTGTACCGGTTCCTCGGGCTCGAGGTCGGCATCATCGTGTCCAACCAGGACCCGGCCGAGCGCCGCCAGCAGTACGCCGCGGACATCACGTACGGCACCAACAACGAGTTCGGCTTCGACTACCTGCGCGACAACATGGCGTGGAGCATCGAGGAGCTCGTGCAGCGCCCGCCGTTCTACGCGATCGTCGACGAGGTCGACTCGATCCTCATCGACGAGGCCCGCACGCCGCTCATCATCTCCGGCCCGTCCTCGGGCGAGGCGAACCGCTGGTACACCGAGTTCGCGAAGGTCGTGCGCCGCCTGGTGCGCGACGAGGACTACGAGGTGGACGAGAAGAAGCGCACCATCGGCGTCCTCGAGCCCGGCATCGCGAAGGTCGAGGACTACCTCGGCATCGACAACCTGTACGAGTCCCTCAACACCCCGCTGATCGGCTTCCTCAACAACGCCATCAAGGCCAAGGAGCTGTTCAAGCGCGACAAGGACTACGTGGTCATGGGCGGTGAGGTGCTCATCGTCGACGAGCACACGGGCCGCATCCTCGCGGGCCGCCGCTACAACGAGGGCATGCACCAGGCGATCGAGGCCAAGGAAGGCGTCGCGATCAAGGCCGAGAACCAGACCCTCGCCACGATCACGCTGCAGAACTACTTCCGCCTCTACGACAAGCTCGCGGGCATGACCGGTACGGCCACCACGGAGGCCGCCGAGTTCCAGGGCACCTACAAGCTCGGCGTGGTCCCGATCCCCACCAACCGGGCCATGCAGCGCGCCGACCAGGCGGACCTCGTCTACAAGTCCGAGTCCGGCAAGTTCGACGCCGTGGTCGCGGACATCGTCGAGCGGCACGCCCACGGGCAGCCCATCCTCGTGGGCACCACGAGCGTCGAGAAGTCCGAGCTGCTCAGCTCGAAGCTCAAGAAGCAGGGCATCCCGCACGAGGTCCTCAACGCGAAGCAGCACGAGCGCGAGGCCGCGATCGTCGCGCTCGCGGGCCGCAAGGGCGCCGTCACGGTCGCCACGAACATGGCCGGTCGAGGCACCGACATCATGCTCGGCGGCAACGTCGAGTTCCTCGCCAACGAGGAGATGAAGAAGCTCGGTCTGGACCCCGTGGAGCAGGCCGAGGAGTACGAGGCCGCGTGGGACTCGGCGCTCGCCGCCGCCCAGAAGTCCGTCGAGGCGGAGCACGACGAGGTCAAGGAGCTCGGCGGGCTGTACGTGCTCGGCACGGAGCGGCACGAGTCGCGCCGCATCGACAACCAGCTGCGCGGTCGTTCGGGCCGTCAGGGCGACCCGGGCGAGTCCCGGTTCTACCTCTCGCTCGAGGACGACCTCATGCGGCTGTTCTCGACGGGTGCCGCCGCCGCGCTCATGACGCGCGCGGGCTTCCCGGAGGACGTGCCTCTCGAGGCGAAGATGGTCACGAAGGGCATCCAGAACGCCCAGGGCCAGGTCGAGGCGCGCAACCACGAGATCCGCAAGAACGTCCTGAAGTACGACGACGTCATGTCCCGCCAGCGCGAGGTCATCTACGGCGAGCGCCGTCGCGTCCTCGAGGGCGAGGACATGGGCGAGCAGATCCAGCACTTCATCACCGACGTGCTCACCGCCTACGTCAACGCCGCGACGGCCGAGGGCACCTCGGACCAGTGGGACCTCGAGGCGCTGTGGACCGCGCTGCGCGCCGTCTACCCCGTGTCGATCACCACCGACGAGGTCGCCGAGCAGGTGGGCGGGGTCCAGCACCTCTCGCGCGAGGTCCTGCTCCGCGAGGTCCTGTCAGACGCCGAGCACGCCTACGCCGAGCGCGAGGCGACGATCGGCCCCGAGAACATGCGCCAGCTCGAGCGCCGCGTGGTGCTGTCCGTGCTGGACCGCAAGTGGCGCGAGCACCTCTACGAGATGGACTACCTCAAGGAGGGCATCGGCCTGCGCGCGATGGCCCAGCGTGACCCGCTCGTCGAGTACCAGCGCGAAGGGTTCCTGCTGTTCGGCGCCATGATGGAGGGCATCAAGGAGGAGTCGGTCGGCTTCCTGTTCAACCTCGAGGTCACCGTGACCACCGAGGGAGACGAGGACGCGGAGGACGGCGAGGTCGAGGTCGAGATCGACCTGGGCGAGGACGACGAGCTCTCCGACGAGGTGGACGTGCCCATCACGCCGCCGAGCCAGCGCAAGAAGGGTGGCCGCAAGACCCCCGACGTGCCCGCGGCCTCCGGGGCGGGCTCCGCGCTGGGTGTCTCGGCGAGCGGTGGCCGCCTCGTGGCCAAGGGGCTCGACGAGCCGCGCCGCCAGGTGCCGCTGCAGTACTCGGCGCCCACGGTGGACGGTGACGCCCCGAGCATGGAGGACGGCACCCCCGCCACGGAGTCCAACGCCGTGCCGCAGGCCGCCGCCGCCCACAAGGACGGTCAGACGTACCCGGGCACGCCCCGCAACGCCGAGTGCCCGTGCGGCTCCGGCAAGAAGTACAAGGTGTGCCACGGCCGCAACGAGTAGCGCCGGGCGCCGTCTGCACGTCGAAGGGCTGGTCACGCGAGTGCGTGACCAGCCCTTCGTGCTTCTGCTCCAGGGGACGCTAGAGCGCGTGCAGCGCGGTGGCGCGCCACGAGGTGCCGCGCTCCTCGAGACGGACGACGACGGCGCGCACCCGCCCCTGGTCCCGCACGAGCGCCGTGCACTCGGTGACGTGCAGCGAGACGCGTGAGGCGTGGATGCGCAGCACGCGGGCGCGGGCCAGCACGGAGGCCGTCGAGTCCGGGGCCAGGCGCTGGCGCACCGAGGTGCGAGCACCGTGCTGAGGCGCGTACTCGGCGAGCTCGGTGAAGATCGCCTCGTCCACCCAGCGGGTGAGCTGGACCAGGGGTCGCAGGCCGCGCATGGCTTCACCGCCCACCTGGAGGATCGACGCGCACACGCGGCCCGGGTCCGTCGCGGGACCCGTGAGCGAGCGCAGCGGGGTCGTGTCCCACAGGTCGTCGCCGTCCACCTCGACCTCGCGGACCTCCTCGGGTGCCGCGTCGCGCGGAGTGAGAGAGATGAGCCGGAGGTGGGGGAGCGGCGGGTCCACCGGGGGGAGGTCCTCGGGCCGCGGGTGGGTCATCGAGCGCAGGGGCCGGGCCGCGCCCTTGACGGGTCGCACGCGCAGGGGGCGTCGCTTGCGCTCCCGCACCGGTGCGGTGCTCGTGACGGGGGACGGTGCCGGGGCGGTGGCGAGCATGGTGCTCATGGCTGCTCCTCGAGGACGGTGGGAACCACTAGCTCTTGCCCGGGCTGGATGAGATGGGG
>JAAYZM010000384.1 GCA_012514835.1 Actinomycetales bacterium | reverse complement strand
TTCTGGTACGCGGGGCCCTCGGCCTGGCGCTGCGGGTAGCGGAACTTCGCGGAGTAGACGAGGCCGTCCACCACGGTGGCGCCGTTGGCCGCGTAGACCATGTCCGGCAGGCCCTCGAGCGCGGGGATGAGGTCCACGCGGTGCCCGAGCCCCACGTACGTGTCATACAGCTCGCGCCACTGACGCAGCGCGAGCGACGTGTCCGTGGGCAGCTCGGGGTGCATCCAAGGGTTGATCTCGTACGCGACGGTGTAGTGCACCGGCTCGCACATCAGGTAGTGGCGGGGTGACTTCCCGGGCGCTGCGGGCATGCTCATGGGACCTCCTCGACGCGGCCGACGCTCGTTGCTCTGAGGGTATGACCGGGCAGTGCGCCAAGGCGTTGCGCGTCGTTGCACGGCGGGGTGCGATTCGTTGCGTTTCTCGGGCCGACGACGGCGATACGTTGCGTGATCTTCTTCGCTGCTGCCTCACGGTAAGTTTGCTCCTCATGGAACAACGGATTCTTGGCCGCACGCAGCGGCCCGTCAGTGTGGTGGGTCTGGGTTGCTGGCAGCTCGGGGCGGACTGGGGGGACGTCGCCGAGGAGGACGCTCTTGCCGTCCTGAACGCCGCTCTCGACTCCGGGGTGACCTTCCTCGACACGGCTGACGTCTACGGTGACGGCCGCTCCGAGCGGCTCGTGGGTCAGGTGCTCGCCGAGCGCGGGCGTGACGGGGTGTTCGTGGCCACCAAGATGGGGCGCCGGGCTTCGCCGCACGAGGCGAGCGAGTACACCGCGGACAACTTCCGCCGCTGGAACGACCGCTCGCGCGAGAACCTCGGTGTCGACACCCTGGACCTGGTGCAGCTGCACTGCCCGCCGTCGGAGGTGCTCTCGAAGGACGAGACGTATGACGTGCTCGACGCGATGGTGGACGAGGGCCGCATTGCGGCGTACGGCGTGAGCGTCGAGACCGTCGAAGAGGCGCTCACCGCGATCGCCCGCCCGAACGTGGCGAGCATCCAGATCATCCTCAACCTCTTCCGCCGCAAGCCCCTCGAGCGCGTGCTGCCCGCCGCGGTCGAGGCCGGTGTGGGCATCATCGCGCGCGTGCCGCTCGCCTCCGGGCTGCTCACGGGTCGCTACGACGACGCGACCGAGTTCGCGCCCAACGACCACCGGAACTTCAACCGGGCCGGTGAGGCTTTCGACGTGGGCGAGACCTTCGCGGGCGTGCCCTACTCCGTGGGCGTGCTCGCCGCGCAGCGCGTCTCCGTGGTGGCGGACCGCGCCGCGCTGAGCGACATCTCGACGGCCCAGTTCGCGCTGCGGTGGATCATCGACCAGCCGGGCGTGACCACGGTGATCCCCGGGGCGAGCCGCCCCGAGCAGGCCCGGTCCAACGCCGCCGCCGCGGAGCTGCCCCCGCTGTCCGAGGACGCCTCACGCGCGCTCGCGGCCATCTACGCGGAGGACATCCACGCGCACGTGCACCACCGCTGGTGAGGTCAGTCCTCCGCTCGGTTGCCCGTGGGCAGCTCGAGCGGAGGCGCCAGCTCGCTCGGGGCCTCGATCACCTCGATGACCTCGCGGAAGTGCAGGGGCGGGTCCCCGAACGCCTTGCGGGCGTTGCGGATCACGGACTTGCTCAGCGCACGCGCACCCGTGGCGCCGACGACGGCCCCGATGCCGAACGGCATGATGCGCCCGAACGCGAGCGCACCCTGCGTGGTGGCCTGCGTGCGCACGAGCCGCTTGGTGAGCGTCGAGTTGACCGCCTTCACGGTGCCGAGCGGCAGCTTGGTGAGCAGCTGGGTGGCCCAGCGCCCGGAGCTGAACATGCCCAGCTCGCCCACGGCCTTCGCGCCGTCCTCGCCCAGGATGGTGGTGAGCAGCAGGGCCCGGCGTCGGACCACGTCGTCCACCTCGATGCCGTGCACGTCCGCGACGGCGAGCGCGAACGCGGCGGAGGCCGCGAAGTAGGTCGCGACGTTCGAGGCCGTGAGCGTGACGGCCACCCCCGTGCCGACGGCGGGGAACGCCGCGGCCGCGCCCACCGCGCCACCGGCCGTCGAGGAGATCACCAGGTACTCGCGCTCCAGGAGGGTCAGGATCTCCTCCGGGGTGGCCCCGGGGTTGCGCCGTCGGACCT
>JAAYZM010000383.1 GCA_012514835.1 Actinomycetales bacterium | reverse complement strand
GCCGAGGAGTACGGCGGCGACACGATGTTCGTCGACGTCTCCGCGCGTCAGCGCATGGGCATCGACGAGCTCCTCGAGGCGGTCCTCCTCACGGCGGACGCGGCGCTCGAGCTCACGGCGAACCCGGACCGCGAGGCCCGCGGTGTCGCGATCGAGGCGAACCTCGACAAGGGCCGCGGCGCCGTCGCGACCGTGCTGGTCCAGACGGGCACGCTGCGCGTCGGTGACGCGATCGTCGCGGGCACGGCCCACGGCCGCGTGCGTGCGATGTTCGACGAGCACGGCGAGCCGGTCGAGGAAGCGACACCGGCCCGCCCGGTGCTCGTCCTCGGGCTCACGTCCGTGCCGAGTGCCGGTGACACGTTCCTCGTGGCGCCGGACGACCGCACTGCCCGTCAGATCGCCGAGAAGCGCGAGGCGGCCGAGCGTGCCGCCCTCCTGGCCAAGCGCCGCAAGCGCATCAGCCTCGAGGACTTCACGCAGGCGCTCCAGCAGGGCAAGGTCGAGACCCTCAACCTCGTCCTCAAGGGCGACGTCTCGGGTGCCGTCGAGGCCCTCGAGGACGCGCTGCTCAAGATCGACGTGGGCGACGAGGTCGACCTGCGGGTCATCCACCGCGGTGTCGGTGCGATCACGCAGAACGACATCAACCTCGCGACCGTCGACTCGGCGATCATCATCGGCTTCAACGTCAAGTACGCCGAGCGGGTCGAGGACCTCGCCGAGCGTGAGGGCGTCGACGTGCGGTTCTACTCGGTCATCTACCAGGCGATCGACGACGTCGAGGCGGCCCTCAAGGGGATGCTCAAGCCGGAGTACGAGGAGGCGCAGCTCGGTACCGCCGAGATCCGCGAGGTCTTCCGCTCCTCGAAGTTCGGCAACATCGCCGGTTCGCTCGTGCGCAGCGGGGAGATCCGCCGCAACACCAAGGCGCGCGTGCTGCGCGGCGGCACCATCGTGGGCGACAACCTCACGATCGACACGCTGCGTCGGTTCAAGGACGACGTCACCGAGGTCCGCGAGGGGTACGAGTGCGGTATCGGGCTCGGCTCCTTCAACGACCTCGAGGTCGGGGACACCATCGAGACCTTCGAGCTTCGCGAGAAGCCCCGGAACTGATCGGAGCCATCCATGAGCGAGCACCAGATCCGCGGCCGCAAGGTGGCCGACCGGATCCGGGTGATCGTCGCGGAGCTGCTCGAGCGGCGGGTCAAGGACCCGCGGCTCGGCTTCGTGACGGTCACCGAGGTTCGGGTGACCGGTGACCTCCAGCACGCGTCGGTGTTCTACACCGTGCTGGGCAGCGACGAGGACCGCACCGGGACGGCCGCGGCGCTCGAGAGCGCGAAGGGTCTCATCCGCTCGGAGGTCGGGCGCAAGCTCGGCATCCGGCTGACCCCGTCGATCGAGTTCGTCCTCGACGCGCTCCCGGACACGGCGCAGCACCTCGAGGAGGCGTTGCGGGCCGCGGCCCAGAGTGACGCCGAGGTGGCGGCGCTCGCTGCGTCCGCGACCCCGGCCGGGGACGCGGACCCGTACCGCAAGCCCGCTCGGGACGACGACGAGACCGAGTGACCCGCACGAACCACGACGCCGTCGGGCGCGAGGCACGCAGCCCCGCGCCCGACGGCGTCGTCGTCGTCGACAAGCCTGCGGGCTGGACGAGCCACGACGTCGTCGCCCGCGTGCGCCGCCTCGCCGCGACACGCCGGGTCGGCCACGCCGGGACGCTCGACCCCATGGCCACCGGGGTGCTCGTCCTCGGTGTGGGTCGCGCGACGAAGCTCTTGACCTTCGTGGTCGGTGCGGACAAGGAGTACCTCGCGACGGTCCGGCTCGGGGTGTCGACGACGACGGACGACGCCGAGGGCGAGACCCTCGAGGCCGTCGGGGCCCCCCGCGTCGAGCCGGACTCCCTCGCGGCCGGTGTGCGGTCCCTCACGGGCGACATCGCTCAGGTCCCGAGCTCAGTCAGCGCGATCAAGGTGGACGGCAAACGGGCGTACGCGCGGGTGCGGGCGGGCGAGGACGTCGAGCTCGCGGCGCGTCCCGTGACGATCTCGCGCTTCGACGTGCTCGACGTCCGTGCGGCGAGGACGGACGACGGCGTCGAGGTGACCGACGTCGACGTGGTCGTGGTGTGCTCCTCGGGCACGTACGTGCGCGCCCTCGCGCGGGACCTCGGTGCCAGCCTCGGCGTCGGGGGCCACCTCACGGCGCTGCGCCGTACTCGCGTGGGCGGGTACGGGCTCGGTGTGGCGCGCACGCTCGACGGCCTCGCGGAGAGCTTCGACGTGCTGCCGCTCGCGGAGGCGGCCCGTGCGATCCTGCCCGCCCGGGAGCTGAGCGAGCACGAGGCCCAAGAGCTGAGCTTCGGGCGCGCGCTCGGGCTCGACCCCGCGGTGAGAGGGACGCGCGAGGCGCCCGTCGCGGCGTTCGCGCCCGACGGCACGCTCGTCGCGCTCCTCGCGGACGAGCGCGGCAAGGCCCGCCCCGTGCTCGTGCTCGCGTCCGCTGGCTAGGGGGGCCCGGAGCGGGCTAGACCCGCGCGGTCAGCAGGTACGTGAGGTAGATGCCGTAGAGCGCCATGAAGCCGATGCCCTCGGCGCGCGAGACGCGGCGCCCGGAGTAGAAGACGGGGACGCACAGGAGCGCGACGGCCACCATGACGGGCAGGTCGATGCGCATGAGGTCCTGCTCGACGGCGATGCCACCGGCGGGCACCGCGGCCGTGATGCCGAGGATGAGCAGCAGGTTGAACACGCTGCTGCCCAGGAGGTTGCCGACGGCGATGTCGCGCTCGCCGCGCACCGTCGACACGACCGTCGTGACGAGCTCGGGGGCCGAGGTGCCGATCGCGACGATCGTGAGCCCGATGACGGCCTCGGATATGCCTCGCGCGCGAGCCAGCCCCGACGCGCCGTCGACGAGGAGGTCCGCGCCGAGCACGACGATCACGATGCCGACGAGCAGGAGCGCACCGTGGAGGACGAAGCGGGACGGAGTCTCGGGCGTGTCCGCGGGAGTCGCGTACTCGCGGTCGTACTCCTGCTTCACGAAGGGGCGCTCGCGGCGCGCGATGCGCACGATCACGAGGGTGTAGACGACCGCGAGGGCGACGAGGAGCACCCCGTCGCCGCGGGAGATGTTCCCGCCCCACGCGAGGACCGCGACGAGGACGGCGGCGCCCACCATGACGGGCAGGTCGAGCCGCAGGGTCTGCGTGTGCATCTCGAGCGGTCGCAGCGCGGCGCTCAGCCCGAGGATGAGGAGCAGGTTGACGACGTTGGTGCCGGCGATGTTGCCGATCGCGAGCGAGCCGTTGCCCTGCGTCGCCGCTTCGATGCCGATGGCGAGCTCCGGGGTCGAGGTCCCGATCGACACGACGGTGACGCCGATGATGATCGGTGCCACGCCAAGACCGGCCGCGACCTTGCTGCCGCCTCGCACGATGAGCTCGGCGCCCCCGACGAGCGCGACCAGGCCCACGAGGATCAGCACGACGTCCGGCACGGGAGAGAGCCTACGCCGGGTGAGGTGGTCCGTCCCCGGTCCCTCGCCGGTCGCACGAGGGTGAGGTCTTAGGGCCGTCCGGGTGCCCGTGTTACTCCGAACGGACCAATTCTTCGCTCTTTTGCCTGTGACCTTGCTCACATTCTCGGAGGTACCTCCCGGCTTGAGCACTACGTCCCTTTTCATCCACAGGTCCGCTCTCGCGACCTGCCGATACCAGACATAGCGTCCCGCTCGACGAGGCGCACCGGTCCTCGCGGAAAGGGATTCACCATGGGAACGGCCCGACTGCTCGGCCGCGCGGCGCTCACCGCCGTGGTCGCGGCGAGCCTCGCGCTCGGTACGGGGACGGTCGCTGCGACCGCCAAGGACGTCGACCTGCGCACGTCGTCGCGATCCTCGGTCGCCAAGGCGTACAACACGGTGCTCGCCCCCGCGCTCAAGGTGAAGACCGGGTGGACCGGCTCGAGCGGCAAGTGCCGGCTCGGCAAGGAGTCCGCCGCGTCGCGCAAGGCCACCCGCAAGGCCGTGAACTTCGTGCGCGCCCTCAACCAGCTTGACGAGATCAAGCTCAGCTCGAAGCTCAACAAGCGGGCGCTGCGCACCGCGCTGCTCATGCAGGCCAACGGCTCTCTCTCGCACTCGCCGTCGAAGAAGTCCTTCACGAAGTGCTGGACCAACTCGGCGAAGGTCGGGGCCAGCCGCTCCAACCTCTACCTCTCGTGGGGCTACGGCGACCTGGCGCCCTCGACGGGCGCCCGGGCGATCGTCGGCTACATGACCGACTCCGGTTCCGGCAACCTCGCCGTCGGCCACCGCCGCTGGATCCTCAACCCGACCACGCGTGTCATGGCCACGGGTTCCACGAGCACGGCCAACGCCCTGACCGTGACGGGGACCAAGACGAGCAAGAAGGCTGCTAGGCCCACCTACCTCGAGTGGCCCGCGAAGGGCTGGTTCCCGACCCAGCTCGAGCCCGACGGCCGCTGGTCGCTCTCTGCCTCGAGCAAGAAGGTCTCCTTCGCGAAGGCCAAGGTGAAGGTCCAGCGCATCACGTCCAAGGGCAAGGTCCTCAAGAAGCAGAAGGTCAGGGTCCACCGGGTCCAGGACGGCTACGGCCCCAACACGCTCGTCTTCACCGTCAAGGGCGTGAAGACGCCCAAGGCCAAGAAGACCGTGCGCTACAAGGTCACCGTCACGGGCATCAAGGGCGCGAAGAAGTCGAGGTACTCCTACACCGTCAAGCTCTTCGACCCCACGAAGTTCTAGTCGCCCGGCGTGTGGCACGCTTGACCCCGTGCTGCGCTGGACCGACCGAGCCGAGATCCCCGCGGGCTACGGTCCCACCGTCGTCACGCTGGGCAACTTCGACGGCGTCCACCGGGGCCACGTCGAGGTCCTGACCCGCATGGTGACGCGCGCCCGCGAGATCGGCGGGAGCGCCGTGGCCGTCACGTTCAGCCCGCACCCCGCCGTCGTGCACCGCCCCGAGACCGCGCCGCCGCTCCTCGCGGGCGACGTCGACCGCCTCGAGCTGCTCGCGCGCACGGGCCTCGACGCGACGCTCGTGGTGGGCTACGACCTGGACTTCGCGCAGCAGTCGCCCCGTCGGTTCGTGCTCGACTACCTGGTCCGTCCCCTCAACGCCGCCGTCGTGGTGGTGGGGCGCGACGTGCGCTTCGGGCTCGACAACTCTGGTGACCTCGCCACCATGGTCGAGCTCGGCCGCGAGCTCGGCTTCGAGGTCGAGGTGGTCGAGGACCACGCGCACGACGACGGGACGCGACGCTGGTCGAGCTCGTGGGTGCGCGAGCTGCTCGCGGCCGGTGACGTGGGGGAGGCGGCCCGGGTGCTCGGGCGCCCGCACCGCGTGCGCGGCACGGTGGTGCGCGGGGACCAGCGCGGCCGCGAGCTCGGGTTCCCGACGGCGAACCTCGGTCCCGACGCCACGGGCATGGTGCCCGCCGACGGCGTGTACGCGGGCTGGGTGCGCGTGCTGGACGCACCGGGCGGTGACGCGAGCGCCGCGACGCCGCTGCCCGCGGCTGTGTCCGTGGGCACGAACCCGACGTTCGACGGGGCGGAGCGGCGCGTCGAGGCGTACGTGCTCGACCGCACCGACCTCGACCTGTACGGCCGCGAGGTGGTGGTCGAGCTCGTCGCGCGGCTGCGGGACACGTTGCGCTTCGCCAGCGTGGACGAGCTCGTGACGCAGATGCACGCCGACGTCGCGTCGGTTGCGGGCGTCCTGGCCGAATCCTGATATCCTGCAGGGGCCGTCAGAACGGCCGCGGAACCAGAGAGCCCGGGTGGACTTGCCCCGGCGCGCCGCGCAACGAGAAACCAAGGAGAATCGTGCCGCTCGATGCTGCTACGAAGAAGTCCATCATGACCGAGTACGCCACGCACGAGGGCGACACCGGTTCCCCCGAGGTCCAGATCGCGATGCTGACGCAGCGCATCAAGGACCTCACCGAGCACCTCAAGACCCACAAGCACGACCACCACTCCCGCCGGGGGCTCCTGCTCCTCGTCGGCCAGCGTCGCCGGCTCCTCGGCTACCTGCAGAAGGTGGACATCAACCGCTACCGCAGCCTCATCGAGAGGCTCGGCCTGCGCCGCTGACTTCGCTGCCAGCCCGGATCCCGCGAGGGTTCCGGGCTGGCCGTGCGATTGGCACCAACCACACCGCGCCGGACGCAGCGTCCGGTCCTCGGTAGTGGCCCTCGGACCGAGCGGTCCGCAGGCCTCGATCGAAGACCGTCACTGGCACCGGCGCCCTCACGAAAGAAGGAGGGCACCCATGGAGGGTCCCGAGATCCAGTTCGCCGAGGCCACGATCGACAACGGTCGCTTCGGCACCCGCACCATCCGCTTCGAGACGGGCCGCCTCGCCAAGCAGGCCGCCGGCTCCGTGCTCGCGTCGATCGACGACGACACGACCCTGCTGAGCACCACGACGGCGGGCAAGCACCCCAAGGACCACTTCGACTTCTTCCCCCTCACGGTGGACGTCGAGGAGCGCCAGTACGCCGCGGGCAAGATCCCCGGCTCGTTCTTCCGCCGCGAGGGCCGCCCCTCGACGGACGCGATCCTGGCCTGCCGCCTCATCGACCGCCCGCTGCGCCCCCTGTTCGTCAAGGGTCTGCGCAACGAGGTCCAGGTGGTCATCACCGTCCTCGCGATCAACCCGGACGACGCCTACGACGTCCTCGCGATCAACGCCGCGTCGATCTCGACGCAGCTCTCGGGCCTGCCGTTCTCCGGCCCCGTGGGCGGCGTGCGCATCTCGCTCATCGACGGCCAGTGGGTCGCCTTCCCGCGCTACTCCGAGATCGAGCGCTCGACGTTCGACATGGTGGTCGCGGGTCGCGTGGTCGGTGACGACGTCGCGATCGCGATGATCGAGGCCGAGGCGCCCGAGACCTCGTGGAACCTCATCAAGAACGAGGGTGCGACCGCTCCGACCGAGGAGATCGTGGCGCAGGGCCTCGAGGCCGCGAAGCCGTTCATCAAGGTGCTCGTCGAGGCGCAGCGCGACCTCGCCGCGCGGGCCGCGAAGCCCACGCAGGAGTTCCCGACGTTCCCCGACTACCAGGCCGACGTCCTCGAGGCCGTCGAGGCCTCGGCGAACGACCGGGTGGCGCAGGCGCTGACGATCGCGGACAAGCAGGACCGCGAGAACCGTCTCGACGAGGTCAAGGCCGAGGTCACCGCGGAGCTCGCCGAGCGCTTCGAGGGGCGCGAGAAGGAGATCTCCGCGGCGATCCGTTCGGTCACCAAGACGAACATCCGCCAGCGCATCCTCACCGACGGTTTCCGCATCGACGGTCGTGGCCTGCAGGACATCCGCACGCTCTCGGCCGAGGTCGAGGTGCTGCCCCGCGTGCACGGCTCGGCGATCTTCGAGCGCGGCGAGACCCAGATCATGGGTGTCACGACGCTCAACATGCTCCGCATGGAGCAGCAGATCGACTCGCTGTCGCCCGTGACGCGCAAGCGCTACATGCACAACTACAACTTCCCGCCCTACTCGACCGG
>JAAYZM010000045.1 GCA_012514835.1 Actinomycetales bacterium | reverse complement strand
CCCCCTCCCCGCCCCCGCCCGAGACCCGCAAGGTGGAGGGATTGTTTCCTGTCAGGCAACAAACTCTCCATGTTGACGCTTATCGCACCGACGGGGGGCTGCTGACGGTTGCTGGCGGGTGGGTCAGGCGGCTCGTGCTCGGGCAGCCTGGAGGTGGCAGGCGGGTCCGCAGGGGCGCGGTTCTCCCGTCCAGCCCTGGCGTCGCAGCGCGAGGACGACCTGGGCTGCCACCTCGCACGTCATCGAGACGACGTGGATCCAGCGGTATCGCAGGGTGAGGTCCCCGTGCTGGACGGCCGCGGCGTTGTCGCGCCACGTGTCCTTGTCCGTGCGTCCGTCAGGGTGCGCAAGCTGGCCGTCGAGCTCGACCCGGACCCCTGCGGCGTACCGCCGGTCTGCGCGGGTCCAGCGACCGTCGAGCACGGCGCGGGCCTGCAGCGTGGCGGTGGGGAGGCCGTGCGCTCGTTCGACGTCGTGGTGATAGCGGCGTTCGAGCGGGGACTCGATGCCGAGGTGCGCCTCGGCGATGAGGTCAGCGACGAGCCGGCGGTGTCGCAGACGTCCGCGGTCGGCGATTACCTGGCGCATAGCCCAGGGCGAGACCCGGCGTCGGCACGCTTGAGTGATGATTCCGACGGCATCGTCGACTGAGCGAGCGCGGTCGAGAAGATCGATCACGGTGTGCTCGGGGTTCGTGGAGCGCAGCCGTCCGGACGTTGGGGGCATGCAGGTGCGCCGGGTGATCCGGATCCCTCGGCTCGCGTGCACGCGCCGGCTCGCGGGGATGCTCACGTCGATGACTCGGGGAGGTTGAGTCACGAGCTCCCGTGCGTATCCGGCGGCTTCGTGGCTGAGCGCGGCGCCAGTTCCCGCGTAGAGGAGTGCGGCTCGGGCGCGTTGGCGCCACGTCGCCGCACCGGAGTGCACGACGTAGACGCCCTGGTGCATGCGCTTCCAGTGGCCGTTGCGCACGAGCCAGTGGATCCGCTTGCGGCTCAGGCCGAGACGCCCGCACTCGCGCGTCGTGATGCAGTGATCCTGGGTGCGCGCGTGGGTGAGCACGGCGGTGAGCACGTCATCCATGCGCCCACCCTGCCGCCCTGACCCATACGCGTGCCCTGAGCCCGGGCCCACCTGTGGATCGCTACCAGGGGACCAGGCTCAACGTGGAGGGTTTGTTCCCCGTGTGGCAACAAACCCTCCACCTTGGACGTCAAGCCGGGACGGCTGTTTCGCCCGTCACCAGGTAGACCATGCGGCGGGCTACCGAGACGCCGTGGTCGCCGAAGCGCTCGAAGTAGCGCGACAGCAGGGTCGCGTCGACGGTCTCCTGCGCCGAGCCCTCCCACGAGGGGGCCAGCACGGTCGCGAAGACCTCTTCGAGGAGGCCGTCGAGGAGGTCGTCGTCGCGCTCGAGCTTCTCGGCCACGTCGAGGTCGTGCGTCGAGAGCATCCGCGTGGTGCGCTGGGCGACCCGGTTCGCGGCGTCGTGCATCGCCGCGAACGTCTCGCCGAGCGGCTGGGCCGCCGCAGGGGTGGGGTAGCGCAGCCGAGCGACCGTGGCGATGTGCCGGGCCAGGTCGCCCATGCGCTCGAGCGACGCGCTCATGCGCAGCGCCGTGACCACGGTGCGCAGGTCCGTCGCGACGGGCTGCTGCTGGGCGAGCAGCGCGATGCACCGCTCGTCGAGGTCCTGCTCGAGCGCGTCGACGGCGCGGTCCGCCGCGATCACCTGCTCGGCGAGCGCGACGTCCCCGGTCAGGAGCGCCGTGCCGGCGTCAGCCATGGCAGCCTCGACCAGGCGGCTCATGGCCACGAGGTCCTCGCCGAGCTGGGTCAGCTCGGCCTCAAAGATCGTCCGCATCTGGTTCCTCTCGCAGTGGCGGTAGCCCACAACCTCTCAGGCGCGGGTGAACGGAACCGGGCGCCCAGGTGAACTCTTGGTTCACCCGGCACGAAGAACGCGCCGGTGGGCGTCCCGACCGAGGGCCCGACCGTAAGGTGAGCCTCATGGACGGACCTTCACTCCTGGTGGGCGGGCTGCTCGGCCTGTTCGTCGGGCTCGCGGCGATCCTCGCGTTCCGCATCTCCGAGCGCGCGCAGCACGACGTCCCCGCGCAGCCCGTCCCGGAGCTCGACGAGGGCCTCGTGCGCACGCTCGCGGTGCTGCGCTCCGCCGCGGTGGTGCTCGACGACGACGACGCCGTGGTGCGGGCCACCCCGCTCGCGTACGCGCTCGGGGTGGTGCAGTCGGGCGGCCGCGTCAACCCGGAGATCGCCCCCATCGTGGCCGCGGTGCGTCGCGACGGGGTGATCCAGGACACCGAGCTCGAGCTCTCGCGCGGCAAGCTGGGTCAGAGCGAGCTGCACCTGCAGGTCCGGGTGGCGCAAGTGACGCCGCGTCATCTGCTGGTCCTCGCGGACGACCTCACGCAGGCGCGTCGGCTCGAGGAGATCCGCCGCGACTTCGTGGTGAACGTCTCGCACGAGCTCAAGACGCCGGTGGGCGCGCTGAGCCTGCTCGCGGAGACCGTGGGCGACGCGGCGGACGACCCGGAGGCGGTGCGCCGGTTCGCGGAGAAGATGCGCAAGGAGTCCTCGCGGCTGGCCGCCCTGGTCCACGAGATCATCGAGCTGTCGCGGCTCCAGGTCGACGCGGCTCTCGAGCAGCCGGGGATCGTCGAGATGGACGACGTCATCGCGGAGGCCGCGGAGCGCGCCCAGACCACGGCCGCCGCGAAGGGCGTCGAGATCACCACCGGGTCCCACGCGAGGGCGCAGGTGTACGGGGACCACGGTCTGCTCGTGACGGCCGTGCGCAACCTCGTCGACAACGCCGTCGCCTACTCGGACGCGGGGAGCCACGTGGGCCTCGGGGTGAGCGAGCGTGACGGGGTCGTGGAGATCGCCGTCGTCGACCAGGGCATCGGCATCGACCCCGAGCAGCAGGTGCGGATCTTCGAGCGCTTCTACCGCGTGGACCCCGCGCGCTCGCGCGAGACGGGCGGCACGGGCCTCGGCCTGAGCATCGTCAAGCACGTCGCGGCGGACCACGGCGGCGACGTGACCGTGTGGTCGGAGCCCGGGCGTGGCTCGACCTTCACCCTGCGTCTGCCCGCCGCGACCCTGCCCCCCGGGGTGACGGAGCGCGAGGGCGCCCAGATCATCCCCAGCAAGGAGGACCAGTGACCCGCATCCTGCTCGTCGAGGACGAGGAGTCGTACCGCGACCCGTTGACCTACCAGCTCACGCGCGAGGGCTACGAGGTCACCGCGGCGGCGACCGGCCCCGAGGGCCTCGAGGCGTTCGCGCGCGGCGGGGTGGACCTCGTGCTGCTCGACGTCATGCTCCCTGGGATATCCGGCGTCGAGGTGTGCCGCGAGCTGCGCAAGACATCCACCGTGCCGGTCATCATGCTCACCGCGAAGGATGCGGAGATCGACAAGGTCGTGGGCCTCGAGATCGGGGCGGACGACTACGTGACGAAGCCGTACTCCTTCCGCGAGCTCCTCGCGCGCGTGCGTGCGGTGCTGCGGCGCGGCCAGGGGTCGAGCGCCGCGGACGTGGACGACGACGAGGTCCTCGCCGTCGGCCCCGTCCGCCTCGACGTCGACCGGCACGAGGTCACGGTGCGCGGCGAGCTCGTGGCGTTCGCGCTCAAGGAGTTCGAGCTGCTCGAGCTGTTGATGCGCAACGCGGGGCGGGTCCTCACGCGCGGGCAGCTCATCGACCGCGTGTGGGGATCGGACTACGTGGGGGACACCAAGACCCTCGACGTGCACGTCAAGCGCATCCGCTCGAAGATCGAGGCGGATCCCGCCGTCCCGGAGCTGCTGCTCACGGTGCGTGGCCTGGGCTACAAGATCGACGGCTGAGTGTTCACCTGGGGTTCACCTTCCGGCTGAGGACGGGTCACCTTGGGCTCCTAACTTCACAGGTGAAGCGCGGCAACCGCTGCGCCAACTTCCACCACATGGATGGGACACCAAGTCTGTGAAGCTCAACCGGACCAAGACTGCCGGCGCCGCGCTGTTCGCGGGTGCCCTGGCGCTCACCCTGGCTGCGTGTGGCTCGAGCAACGCCCCGGCCTCGACGCCCGACGCGAGCGAGTCCGCCAGCGAGACCAGCGCTGCCACCGAGACCGAGACGGAGGCGTCGACGACGCTGAGCGGCAACCTCGCCGGCGCTGGCGCGTCCTCGCAGGAGAAGGCCATGGGCGGCTGGATCGCCGGCTTCGGCGACTCGCACCCCGACGTCCTCGTCAGCTACGACCCCGTGGGCTCGGGCGGTGGCCGCGAGCAGTTCCTCTCGGGCGCCACGCTCTT
>JAAYZM010000382.1 GCA_012514835.1 Actinomycetales bacterium | reverse complement strand
TCGACGTCGCCGTCGGCGACATCGTCATCTACTCCAAGTACGGTGGCACCGAGGTCAAGTACTCCGGCGAGGAGTACCTGATCCTCTCGGCGCGCGACATCCTCGCGGTCGTCCAGAAGTGATCGCGCCCCCGCGCTCGCCGCGGGGACGTTGACGGCGAAGCCCCCGTGACCTCGTGGTCGCGGGGGCTTTTCCGTGCCCGGGATGGTTCAGCGGTTCACTGCGGCGTGCTCGCGCAGGGCGGCGAGGTCGCGCTCCATGCGCGCGATGATCGCGTCGATGTCCGACGGCGCCCCCGGGTCGGGCGGGGTGCTCGAGGTCCCGTTCGCGCTCGGGGCGCCGTTCGCGCTCGGGGCAGGCAACGTGTCCGACGACGGCGCCCCTGCCTCGGCCGTCGATGCGGTGGTGCCGCCCTGCTTGGCGCGGCGAGCCTCGTCCTCGCCCGTGGAGATCTCCTGCATCGCGGTGACGATGATCCCGATGAACAGGTTGAGCACCGTGAAGCTCGTGACCACCACGAACACGAGGAAGAACGGGCCGGCCGTGGGGTCGACCGCCACCATGGGCCGCACGATCCCGGAGAACCAGCTGTCGAGCGTCATGATCTGGAACAGGGTGTAGAGGCTCGAGGAGAGGTCCCCGAAGTAGACGGGCTGGCTCTCGGCGTAGAGCGTCGTGGCGAGGACGGCGCCCGTGTAGAAGACGATCCCCATGACGGCGATGACACCGAGCAGCCCAGGGATCGCGTGCAAGAACGCCGCGACCACGCGCCGCAGCGTGGGCACCATGGTCAGCAGGCGCAGGACACGCAAGACGCGCAACGAGCGCAGGACGGCCCACGGGCCGGCGCCCGGAGCGAGTGCGACCGCCACGACGAGGAAGTCGAAGATGCGCCAGCCGCTGCGCCAGTAGTGGGACTGGTACGCGGCGAGCTTGGCCGCGAGCTCGACCACGAAGATCCCGAGGCAGACCTTGTCGAGCAGGTGGATCAGGTCACCGTGGGTCGCCATGAGCGGAGCGTGCGTCTCGAGCCCCATGAGCACGGCGTTCGCGAGGATCACCACGACCACGGTGCGGGTCACGAGATCGGACTCGGCGATCGTGGCGAGCCGGATGCGCCAGGGAGCCACCCCGGGGCGGGCGGCGAGCGCCGCGACGTCCTCGTGCATGACTGATCCTCCCGATGTGCGCCTCGGCCGTTCGTGGCGCGGCGGACACGATAGCCAGGAAGTCATCACGGGCGGGAGGGGTGTGCCAGGGTCCGGACACCACGAGGCCCGGACACCACGAGACCCCCGGAGGGGACGTCCAGGGGTCTCGAGGTGTCCGGGCCGGCGGAGGGAGTCAGCTGGCCTTCCGGACGGGATGGGCGAGCATCGCGGCACGCTCGTCCTCCGACAGTCCGCCCCACACGCCGTAGGGCTCGCGGACCGCAAGAGACTGTTCGAGGCACTGCTTCATCACGGGGCACGTGGCGCACACGGCCTTCGCGGCCTCGGCACGCCGACGGCGAGCGGTGCCCCGCTCACCCTCGGGGTGGAAGAACAACGTCGGGTCAGCTTGGCGACATGCTCCCTGGAACTGCCATTCCCACAGGTCGAGCACCGGACCGGGCAGTCGCGAGATCTCTGTCATCGCCGAGCCTCCTTGCGTCGCTGCCTCGAGAGGGTGTCCGAGGCGTTCGGGTTCGTACCGTTTCCCGCAACCTACAACCGCTTCACAAGTTGTTCAAGCCCTTGTCTGACATCGAAACGTGATGTATAGCGTACTCCAGAAGTGTGACATTGAGGACATCGCTGGGTGGAAACCCCTAGGGATCAGTGCGAGACACCCGTGCCGCGCTGCGAGTCCGTCGACTATCGGGGCAGAATCGATTCATGCCCCCCCGAGACGACGCGGCTCCCGCCATGCCTGGCGCCCCGGCGCTCACGGTCGCGGCCGTCGCCGCACGCCTCGGAGTCGCTCCCGCGACGCTGCGCACATGGGACCGGCGTTACGGGCTCGGTCCGTCCGAGCGGCTCGCCGGCTCGCACCGCCGATACGGTGCGGAGGACGTCGCGCGGCTCGTCGTGATGCGTCGACTCACTCTCGACGGCGTCGCACCGAGCGAGGCCGCACGGGTCGCGAGGGCCACCCCGGCGTCCGAGCTCGACGGTGTGGAGGGCTCGCTCGCCGCCGTCGTCCACCTCGACCCCCGCACCGACATCGACGGCCGGCACACCGGGCCCGTCACCGTGACCGCCGTCGTGGACGCCGCCCTCGGCATGGACCCGGGCCGCTGCCGGCGCATCCTCGCCGCGGGTCTCTCCGACGGTGCAGAGCAGTGGTGGACCGAGCTCGTCTCTCCCGCACGCGCCGCGATCGCCGCGCGCACCGTGCTCGCCCGCCCGGGGGACGACGCCGCGGCACTGCTCGAGGCCGCCGCGCTCGCGGTGCTGCGCAAGCGGCCCGGCGCCGCACCCGAGCTCGCGGAGCGGCCGCAGGACATGGTGCTCCTCGCCCCCGCGGGGGACGGGACCGGGCGGCTCGCCCTGCACGCCCTCGCCGCGGCCCTCGTCGAGCGCGGAGCCGGGGCGCGCGTCGTCACGGGACCCGTCGACGCCCGGCACCTCGTCGAGCTGTGCACCATGGTGCGGCCCGCCGCGCTCGTGGTGCTTTCCGACCGGGCACGCGCAGACCTCGCACTCGTCACCGACGTCCACGCCGCGCTCGAGGATCTCGAGATCTTCGTCGGCACGGTCGACGACGCCGCAGCACGCTCGCTCCCGCTGCACCGGATGGTCCAGCGCGCACGTTCCTTCGCCGGTCTCCTGCACGAGGTCACGGCCGTGACAGGGGTTATCACCCCAGGGCTTGCGCCGCTTGACCGCTAGGTCACCCATGCCCGATTACTTCACCCCGCCGTTAGCACGAAGGAGTGAGGGAAGCGGCCGATACCCCAAGAAGAGCCGCAACACGGCGGCGAGGGGCAAGGGGAGTGCAGTGTCCGGAATCGTGATCTGTCACGGCATGGCAGCGGTACGCGAGCGACTCGCGGCGGCAGCGGCGGGAGTTCCGTCGCTGTCCTCGGTGCGCACGGCGGGGGACGCCACGGAGCTGCTCCGGCTCGCACGGATCGCGCCCCCCGGGATCGTGCTGCTCGACGCGCACCTGCCCGCACCCGGGCCCATCGAGACGCTGCGCCAGCTGCGGCAGGTCAGCCAGCGCACCGTCGTCGTCGTCCTCGCCGAGAAGGGTGACGAGGTGGCCCTCGACCGGGCCATCACGCTCGGGGCTCGCGGATACCTCACGCCCGAGGCCTCGGCGTCGGACCTCGCGGCGGTCGCCGCGCACATCTTCGCCGCGCCGCTCGTCCCGAACCCCGTGACCCCCGTGCCGCCCGTCGCCGTCTCGCCGGGCACGCGGTACGGCGCGAGCATCGTCGGCGCCGAGTCCACACGCGAGGTCGAGCTCACCAAGCGCGAGCACGAGGTGCTGGTCGGGATGAGCAACGGGCGCTCCAACAGCCAGATCGGCCAGGACCTGTTCCTGTCCGAGGACACGATCAAGACCCACGCGCAGCGGCTGTTCCGCAAGCTCGGCGCGCGCGACCGTGCGCAGGCCGTCGCGATCGGGATCCGCAGCGGACTCATCCACTGATCTGAGACACCGCCCGGGGCCGGTCGCGGCCCCACGTATCATGGCCAGATGAGTCGCGAGCCTTCCCTCGGGAGCGACGCTCCCGGTCCCTTCGGCCAGATCGGCCTCACCTACGACGACGTCCTGCTCCTCCCGGGCGAGACGGACGTCATCCCCAGCGAGGTCGACACCTCGACCCGGCTGACCCGCGAGATCAACCTGCGCATCCCGCTCGTGAGCGCCGCGATGGACACCGTGACCGAGGCCCGCATGGCGATCGCCATGGCCCGGCAGGGCGGCATCGGCATCCTGCACCGCAACCTCTCGATCGAGGACCAGGCCCACCAGGTCGACATCGTTAAGCGCTCCGAGTCGGGCATGATCACCGACCCGCTGACCATCGGCCCCGACGCGACGCTCACCGAGCTCGACGAGCTGTGCGGGCGCTACCGGGTCTCCGGCCTGCCCGTGGTGGACTCCTCGCAGCACCTCATCGGCATCATCACCAACCGCGACCTGCGCTTCGTGCGGCCCGACGACTTCGACCGGCTCAGCGTGCGCGACGTCATGACGCCCCAGCCGCTCGTCACCGGGCCCGTGGGCATCGAGCGCGAGGAAGCCGCGGCGCTGCTCGCCAAGCACAAGGTCGAGAAGCTCCCGCTGCTCGACGACGACGGCCGCCTGGCCGGTCTCATCACCGTCAAGGACTTCGTGAAGTCCGAGCAGTACCCCCTCTCCACGAAGGACTCCGAGGGGCGGCTCATGGTCGGTGCCGCCGTCGGGTTCTTCGGCGACGCGTGGGACCGCGTGCTCGCGCTCGTCGAGGCCGGCGTGGACGTGCTCGTGGTCGACACGGCCAACGGCCACGCGCGCCTCATGCTCGACATGGTGCGCCGGCTCAAGACCGACCCGGCCACCCAGCACGTCCAGGTGATCGGCGGCAACATCGCCACGCGCGAGGGCGCTCAGGCGCTCGTCGACGCGGGCGTGGACGCCGTGAAGGTCGGCGTCGGACCCGGTTCGATCTGCACCACGCGCGTCGTGGCCGGCGTCGGCGTCCCCCAGGTCACCGCGATCTACGAGGCCTCGCTCGCCGCGAAGCCCGCGGGCGTCCCCGTGATCGGCGACGGCGGCCTGCAGTACTCCGGCGACATCGCCAAGGCCCTCG
>JAAYZM010000381.1 GCA_012514835.1 Actinomycetales bacterium | reverse complement strand
TCCGCCAGTAAGTGAGGATCGCCCGGGTGAGTGAGTGCGGCATCACTCACCGGGGGAATCCTCACTAAGCGGGGGTGCCCGCATGGCGGCGGGGCCGCCGGGGTGGCGGGGGGCAGCCGAGCGGCCGGTGTCGGTGGGCCGGTGGAGGATCGGGGTGAAAGGGGTGGTTCTGATGGCTGAGGAGCTGTTCGAGCTCTTGCTCCCGGACGTGCCCGCGTGGCGTGCGTGGCTCGAGGAGAACCACGCGACCTCGCCCGGTGTCTGGCTCGTGCTGCACAAGAAGGGCGGGACCGTCACCGAGGTCGTCCTGCGCGAGGCGGTCGAGGAAGCACTGTGCTTCGGCTGGATCGACGGCCAGGCGCGCACCCGGGACGCTGAGTCCTCCTTCATCCGCATGACGCCGCGCCGCCCGCGCAGTAGGTGGTCGAAGCGCAACGTCGAGCGCGTCGAGCGGCTCGAGCGCGAAGGTCGTATGCAGCCTGCTGGCCGACGGGAAGTCGAGGCAGCGAAGGCAGACGGGCGCTGGGAGGCCGCCTACGCGGGACCCGCGAGCACGGAGGTCCCTGAGGATCTCGCGGCCGCGATCGCCGCGGTGCCCGAGGCGCAGGCCTGGTTCGAGGTGCTCACCTCGGCCAACCGCTTCGCGATCGTGCAGCGGGTCACGGGGGTCAAGCGGCCCGAGACGCGTGCACGGAACATCGAGCGCTACGTCGAGCGACTCGCACGCGGCGATCTGCCCTACCCCCAGAAGCGCCGTCCCGACGGCCTCGGGTGACCTGGGCCTGACGAGCTTCCCCCCGGGGACCGCCGTCCGATCCACAGGTGTCGCACCGCCGAGCGCTCACCGCGACAGCGCGTCGGGAGAGTGACGGCATGCCACGTCGCCCCGGTGTCATCTCACCCACGTAGGTCAGCAAGCGCGAGCCGCCGCGGGTCTTCCGCGCGCGTGACTACCTCAAGAGCGAGATCGCGGCCCGACTGCGGACCGGGCACTGGGAGATGGTCCGCCCCGGGGCGTACATCGCGGCGCTCGAGGGTCATGAGGAGTTCGACAGACGTCGACTGCGCCGCCTCGCCGCAGCCGCCGCGATTGTCGACAAGTCGCGCGCGGACGTCCTCCTCAGCCATGAGACTGCCGCACTCGTGCACGGGTTGCCGATGGTCGGGTGCGGCCGGACTCACCTCGTGCAGCCGTTCCCGGGAGGGCAGCGCGACGCCGCCGACGTCGCTCGGCACTTCGTCGAGGTTCCCGAAGCGCATCGGACGGAGCGCCACGGCCTGCCGGTGACGACCCTGGAGCGGACGGTGATCGATTGCGCGCGGACGCTCGCGCGGCCCGAGGGACTTGTGATCGCCGACGCTGCCCTGCACGCCGGTGCGGACCGAGCGACGTGCGAGCAGATGATCGAGGCGCTCGCAGGTCGCAGCGGGGTGGTTGCAGCGCGGTGGGTGCTCGCGCACGCGGACGGCGGCGCGGAGTCGCCGGGTGAGTCGTGGACGAGGTTCTTGATCCTCGAGGCTGGTCTGCCGAGGCCGTCGACCCAGGTGCCGGTCGAGACCCGGCGCGGGGTCTTCTGGGGCGACCTGGGTTGGCGGCGCGAACGCGTCGTCGTCGAGTTCGACGGGCGCGCGAAGTACGAGGCGAAGGGGTCGGCCTCCCGGGCTGTCCTTGCCGAGAAGCAACGGCAGGAGGCGATCGAGGCGGAAGGCTGGGTGGTCGTGCGCGCGAGCGTGAGCGACCTGCGCTCACCAGAGCCGTTCCTCCGTCGGTTGCGCCGCGCGCTTGCCGGCGGGCCGAGCCCCGCGCACTTGCCCGTGGCCCGAGCCCCGCGCGCCGATAAGTGAGGACTCCCCGCCTTAGTGAGGGCAACGTCACTGTCCCGCGAAAGAGTCACTAACTCGCCGCTGACGGGGTGGCGTGGTTGGTGGGGGGCGGAGCGGGGGTGTGGGGGAGGGGTGCGGTCGGGGTGGTGCGGGGGAGGGGGTGCGGTCGGGGTGGTGGGGCGCGTCCGGGGCAGGGTGGTGGGGCGCCGGGGTGCTCCGGCGCCCCACCGGGACAGATGCGCGTCAGCTCGTCGAGCAGGTCGCGCCGGGGGTCGTGTTGTTGCCGTTCTTGTAGAACGTGATGCCGAAGCTGTTGCC
>JAAYZM010000380.1 GCA_012514835.1 Actinomycetales bacterium | reverse complement strand
CTTGATCTTCGAGGTGGACTTCGTGACGACCTTGGCCGTCTTGTAGCCAGCCTTCCTCACCGTCACGCGCACGGAGATCCGCTTGCGAGCGTCCTTGGAGGTCAGCTTGTAGGACTTCTTGGTGGCCTTCGAGATCTTCTTGCCGTTACGCAGCCACTGGTAGGTCACCTTGACGCCCTTGAGGGACCAGCTGACCTTCGAGACCTTGAGCTTCTTGCCCACCCGCGTGGTCCCCGTGATCTTGGGCTTCTTCTTCGCCTTGGCCTTGTTCCCGTAGGCGACCTTGCCCGTCGCCGCGGTCACGGCGACCCCGTTGGCCCGGCCCGCGACGGACGCTGTGACCCGCACCGAGATGCGCTTGCCACGGTCCGCGGCACGCAGCGTGTAGGAGGTCGACGTCGCGCCCGCGATCGCCTTGCCGTTGCGCAGCCACTGACGCGCCAGCCTCACACCCGGCACCGACCAGGTGCCGTCGGAGACCTTGAGCTTCTTGCCCACCTTCGCGGTGCCCGTGACCTTCGGCTCCTTCGTCGCCTTCGCCGCGTCGCCCGCCGCGACGGGGGCCGACGGCGCGGTCACGCTGACCCCGCTGACCCGGCCCGGCACCGAGGCCGTGATCTGCACCGAGATCTGCCTGCCACGGTCCGCGCCCTGGAGCACGTACGAGGTTGACGTCGCGCCGGCGATCGCCTTGCCGTCACGCAGCCACTGGTACTTCAGGGTCACGCCCGCGACCGACCATGCCCCCTTCGACACCGACAGCCTGCCGCCTACCTTCGCGGCACCTGAGACCACCGGGTAGACCGTCGCGTACGGGGCCGAGCCCGTGGAGACCACGACCTGACTGCTGTCGGTCCGCGTGGAACGGTGACCCTCCGCACGGGCCACCACCGCGACGGAGACCAAGGTGTTGAGGTCTGCCGGGGTGACCTTGTACGTGGGCGACGTGGCCCCCGGGATGTAGTAGCCGTTGCGCAACCACTGGTAGGTGACCGCCGCCCCGGGAGCGTCCGCAGTCGCACCGAGGCGGCCACCCGCACTGCGCACGGACAGCTCTTCGCCCACCAGGGGCGCCCCGCGAAGCACGAAGCTGTTCAGCCCGAGGTACTCGGTGTCGCTCGTGATCAGGGGAAGGTCTGGGACGGTGGCACCTGACGCCCCGACCGCGAAGGTCTTGGCGGTGTCCAACCAGTAGGTCGTGCCGTAGTAGGTCGAGCTTCCAGAGGCAGGGATGGCCTCGACCGTGTAGGAGCGCCCGGGGAACGCGCCCTGCGCGAAGGTGTACGTCCCGTCGGCGGCCAGAACCGTCGTGGTGACTCTCGAGCTCACGCCGTTCACGTCCACCTCGACGAGTCGCACCTCCCCACCCCCGGCGAACGGGGCGCCCTCAGGGGAGACGACCTTGCCAGACACGGGGACGCTCTTCCTCATCGTGACCGTGGGCAGCGTCGTGTCTGCCGTGATGCGACGTATCGCGGTGGGGCTATCCGGGAGCCCGGGACCGGTGAGCGAGACCGGCTCTTGCTCGGGGCTCTCCGGCCTGACCCCTACGCTGTACTCGCCGGGCAGGATCCGAGCGAAGCTGTAAGAACCGTCCGCAGCGAGGCGGATACTCTGGGCGCTGCTCGCGCCGTCGAGGAGCCGGATGTCGCCCCGGTACCAGTAGCGCGGCACCGCCAGCTCGATCGTCACGTCGGTCGCGGCGATCCCGGGCGGGACGATGACCTTGCCACCGACGCTCACGCCAGGGTGGAGCGCGAAGTTCACCGTCTGTGCACCCGCGGTGCCCTTGAACACCTGACCGGGCTGCTTCTCGTACCAGCTCATCCTGGTACCACCGAGAGTCTGTTCCGGTGCATAGCCCTCGGCACCGGTACCCCAGGGGTCGAACTCCAGCGTGTACTCCACGCCCGCCTCGAGACCGGTGAAGGCGTAGGTGCCCTCCTCCTGCACCCTGGCATCGTCGACATAGCTCCACGAGCCGCGAGCCGCGTCCCACCGGTGCAGCTCGACCCAGCCGGTGCGCCCGACGCCCGTGGGCGCCGTCACCTTCCCGCTGAGGGTCCCGGTCCCGGCAGCCGACGCGGGCGCGACGAGCCCCACGAGCACGAGTGCCGTGGCGGCCACGAGGGCGGCTGCCCGTCTGGCGAGGTTGGTCATCATCGTCAAAGCTCTCCTCCGCATGGCGCGCCCACGACGGCGCGGTACGTCGGCGGACGTTAGTGGACAAATCCCCCGGGCCGGACCACGAGACCGCATCGTGGATGCGCTCCCACAAGTCTCCGCCCACAGTGTGGTCGCACGTCTCGCTGAAGCACCTCGCGGGACGTAACCTGACGCGACCATCCCGAGCGGCCGAGAGACCTGGCTCGTCGACGCCGCAGCAACCCGACCGGGTGCTCCCGCCAGGACCGATGGAGGAACCATGACGACCGACGCCCGCCCCGCCGACGGCTACGCCGGCGACCTCACCCCCCGGCAGGCGTGGGACCTGCTCGCCGACGACGGCGGGTCCGTCCTGGTGGACGTGCGCACCCGGCCCGAGTGGACGTTCGTAGGCGTGCCCGACGTCGGCCCCCTCGGCAAGGAGGCGGGCCTCGTCGAGTGGACGAGCTTCGCGACCGGCGGGGTGAACCCGCACTTTCTCGACCAGCTGACCCAGCTGGGGCTCGAGCCCGGCGACGGGCGGCCCGTCGTGTTCTTGTGCCGCTCGGGCGCCCGCTCGATCTCCGCGGCGCGCGCCGCGACCGCCGCGGGGCTCGGCCCGGCCTACAACGTGCTCGAAGGGTTCGAGGGCGCCCTCGACGCCGACGGGCACCGCGGTTCCGAGGGCTGGCGCGCGGCCGGTCTGCCGTGGGTCCAGTCGTGAACGCGTCCGCCGACGGCGGCCCGGCGGGAACCAAGTCCGTCACGGGACCCACCGACCCGGTGCACGCCGTCGGACACGTTCCTGGCCCCGGCTCGTGGGGCGACGGCTCCCTGCCGGACGGCCTGCACGCCGCGACCCTCGCGGTGCGCGGCGGGCAGGTGCGCAGCCCGTTCGCCGAGACGTCCGAGGCCCTCTACCTGACCCAGGGCTACGTGTACGCGAGCGCCGCCGAGGCGGAGGCCGCCTTCGCGGGCGAGGCCGACCGCTTCCAGTACTCGCGCTACTCCAACCCCACGGTGTCCACGTTCGAGGAGCGGCTGCGCCTCCTCGAGGGCGCCGAGGCGTGCACGGCCACCGCCACGGGGATGTCCGCCGTGTTCACCACGCTCGCCGCGCTCGTGAAGCAAGGTTCACGCGTCGTGGCGGGACGCGCCGTGTTCGGGTCCACCACGGTGATCCTCGACGAGCTGCTCGCCGGGTGGGGCGCGGTCACCGAGTACGTCGACGCGCACGACGTCGAGCAGTGGGCGGCCGCGCTCGCGACGCCCGCCGACGTGGTGTTCTTCGAGACCCCTACCAACCCCATGCAGGACCTCGTGGACATCGCGGCGGTCTCGCAGCTGGCCCATGACGCGGGGGCCGTCGTGGTGGTCGACAACGTGTTCGCCACCCCGATCCTCTTCAAGCCCCTCGAGCACGGCGCCGACGTTGTCGTGTACTCCGCGACCAAGCACATCGACGGGCAGGGCCGCGTGCTGGGCGGGGCGATCCTCGGGCCGCGCGAGTTCCTGGCCGGTCCCGTCCGCACCTTCCTGCGGCACACCGGCCCCTCGCTCAGCCCCTTCAACGCGTGGGTGCTGCTCAAGGGACTCGAGACGCTCGAGCTGCGTGTGCGCCACCAGACCGGCGCCGCACTCGAGATCGCCCGCTGGCTCGAGGCCCGGCCGGAGGTCGCGTCCGTGCGCTACCCGTACCTCGACTCGCACCCCCAGGCCGAGCTCGCGCGCCGCCAGCAGACCGGTGGCGGGACCGTGGTCACCTTCACGCTCGCGGCGGCGTCCGACGCTGACGCGAAGTCCGCGGCGTTCGCCTTCCTCGACGCGCTGCAGATCGTCGACCTGTCCAACAACCTGGGTGATGCGAAGTCGATCATCACGCACCCGGCCACCACCACGCACCAGCGGATCGGCGCTGCGGGTCGCGCGGCCGTCGGGATCGCCGAGGGCACCCTGCGGCTGAGCGTGGGGCTCGAGGACCCGCGCGACCTCGTGGCGGACCTCGAACGGGGGCTCCTCGCGGCGGGTCGGGCCTGAGCTCCCCGGCCCGTCAGACGAGCGACTTCGCGAAACAGCGCGAAGAGTCCTCGTCCTCGTACGGGTGATAGTTGTCGATGAGCAGGTAGCCCTCGGTGACGTAGAGGCCGATCGCCTCCGGCTGGAGCACGCCCGTCTCGAGGACGAGCCTGCGCAGCCCGCGCTCGAGAGCGATCTTCTCGAGCTCGCGCAGCACGATCCGGGACAGTCCCTTGCGCCGGTGCTCGGGCACCACGTACATGCGCTTGAGCTCACCCACACCCTCGCCGAACGCCTCGACGGGATCCCGCAGGGCGCCGCACGCGACGGCCACCCCCTCGTGACGGATCAGCACAGCCGCCTCGAGCGGGCGGGTGGAGACGCCGTCATCGATGTCCTCGTCGCCGTACCGCTCGAGAAGCTCGGTCTGCTGGGCGGCCACGAGGCTCTGCAGCTCCTCGTTCGCCCAGTCCACGCGTTCGATCGTCACGTCCACGAGTGCTCCCTGTAGTCAGCTGACCAGCGACGTCAGGACGGAGGTGAAGAACTTCAGCCCGTCCGTACCGCTGCGCGGACCCTTCGCCCCGTCGGGGCCGAAACCCGGTTCGACGGCGTGCTCGGGGTGCGGCATCAGACCGACCACGTTACCGCGCTCGTTGCTCACACCGGCGATGTCCCGGCGAGACCCGTTGGGGTTCCAGCCGGTGTAGCGGAACACGACGCGGCCTTCGCCCTCGAGCTCGTCGAGCGTCCGCTCGTCCGCGACGTACTGGCCGTCCTGGTTCTTCAGCGGGATCGTGATGAGCTCGCCCTGCGCGTAGTCGCTCGTCCACGCCGTGCTCGCGTTCTCCACGCGGAGCTCCTGCTCGCGGCAGATGAAGCTGAGGTGCTCGTTCTTGATCATCGACCCGGGCAGCAGGTGCGCCTCGGTGAGGACCTGGAAGCCGTTGCAGATGCCCAGCACGGGGAGTCCACCCTTGGCCGCGTCCACGATCGCCTGCGTGACGGGCGCGAACCGGCTGATCGCCCCGGCGCGCAGGTAGTCGCCGTACGAGAACCCGCCCGGCAGCACCACGGCGTCGACGCCCTTGAGGTCCGCGTCCGCGTGCCACAGCGCGACGGCCTCGCCGCCCGCCAGCCGGACCGCGCGCGCCGCGTCACGGTCATCGAGCGTGCCCGGGAAGGTGACGACGCCGATGCGCATCAGGACTGCTCCTCGTACACCGCGACCACGTCCTCGATCACCGGGTTGGACAGCACCTTCTCGCCAGCCTCGCGGGCCGCGGCAAGGATCTCCTCGGTCACGGGACCGTCCACCTCGAGCTCGAAGCGCTTGCCCTGGCGCACGCTCGAGAACTGGGTGAAGCCGAGGCGCGGCAGCGCGTTCGCGACCGCCTTGCCCTGGGGGTCGAGAATCTCGGGCTTGGGCATGACGTCGACGACAACTCGTCCCACGGGGGCGCTCCTGGGGGTCAGTGGGGGTGAGACGGCCAGGATACCGAGGTCGCCTGCACGGGACGACGGCGGTCCGACGGCTGGGCCGAACCCTCACGCACTGCGACGTGAGCGAGTGTCCTCGCGGAGTCGTTGGGCGAGGCGGGTGCGGCGTTCTGCGGCCGTACGCGAGCGCGGGACGAGCTCGTAGCGGGGCGGTTCGTATCCGGGGTCACCAGGTTTCGGCGGGTTCGGTGGTCTCATGAAGGAACCCGACTGGAACGTATGTCCTAGTGTCGCACTATATATCCGAATCTGTCAACCCTTGAACCGAACCAGATTCTCAAGCCCCGAGCCGCGCCAATCCCGCACCCCCAGGTCTACCGGGAGCCACCGACACTGCTCCGTCCTGGAACGGCACTGTCGGAGGCGAGGCCTAGGGTGACCGCGTGCACGGAGCAGAGCCAGGTGACACGACCGCTGACAACGGCGCCACCTCCGCGCACCCTTCACCGACCTACATCGCACTCCTCTTCGACGAGCCGACGAGCCCACGGATCACGCTGGTCGACCTCGCCGACGACGCCACCGAGCTCGCTCGCACCCAGGTCCCCCTCGACGCACTCTCGGCGGCGGTGCACGCGCGTGAGTCGGCCGACAAACCCCGCTGGGTCTGGGACGACACGGCCCGCCGATACCCACCGCTCCTCGCAGACGGCGTGCACGTCGAGCGGTGTCACGACCTGCGGCTGGCCCACACGATCTTGCGGCACGCGCGGGCGTCGTCGTCGTCGGACCTCGCGCAAGCGCCCCCGAACCCGTGGGACGACCTCCCCGCGGGACCACCGCCGGAGCCCGAACCGAGCCTCTTCGACCTCCCGAGCGCCGCACCGCCCAGGCCGCAGCTGGACATTCTTGGCGAGCTGCGCCGTCAGCTCCGCGCCGTCGCCACGAGCGAGAGCCCCGCGAGGCTCCGCCTCCTCATCGCGGCGGAGAGCTCGGGCGCGCTCGTCGCGGCGGAGATGCACGACGACGGGATGCCGTGGGACGCCGTCGTCCACGACCAGCTCCTCACGAGCGCACTCGGGCCGCAAGCACCCGGCGGCGGGCGGCCCGCGCGCCTCGACGCGCTCGCCCAGCAGGTCAGCGACGCGCTCGACCAACCGCAGCTCAACCCCGACTCGGGCCCGCACCTCCTCGCGGCGCTGCGGCGCGCGGGGATCAACGTCGAGTCGACGGCGCGGTGGGAGCTGCGCGGGATCGACCACCCGGTCATCGCCCCGCTGCTCGAGTACAAGAAGCTGTACCGCCTCTACACCGCGAACGGGTGGGCGTGGCTCGCGCAGTGGGTGAGCGGCGGGCGGTTCCGGCCCGAGTACGTGGTGGCCGGGGTGGTCACGGGGCGCTGGGCCACGAGCGGCGGGGGTGCGCTCCAGCTCCCCGCGAGCCTGCGCGGGGCGGTGCGGGCGGACGAGGGGTGGAGGCTCGTGGTGGCCGACGCCGCGCAGCTGGAACCGCGCTGCCTCGCGGCGATGTCCGGGGACGAGTCGATGGCCCGGGCAGGTCGTGGTGCAGACCTGTACCAGGGCGTGGTGGACGCGGGGATCGTCGAGACGCGCGAGCAGGCGAAGTACGCGATGCTCGGGGCGATCTACGGCGCGACCACGGGTGCGAGCGCAGGTCTCATGCCACGGCTCGAGCGGGCTTACCCGCGGGCCGTCGCGCTGGTCGAGGCCGCCGCGCGCGCCGGGGAGCGCGGTGAGCGGGTCAGCACGTGGCTGGGCCGGACCAGTCCCCCGCCGGGTGCGAGCTGGGTGGCGAGCCACGACTCGGCGTCGGGCGAGGGCGCCGCGGCGGAAGAGGTGCGCGAGGCCCGCCGCAGGGCGAGGGACCGCGGACGGTTCACGCGCAACTTCGTGGTGCAGGGCACGGCCGCCGAGTGGGCGTTGTGCTGGATGGCGTCGCTGCGGCTGCGCCTGCGCGCGCTTCCTGGGCGGCCGCACCTCGTGTACTTCCTGCACGACGAGGTGATGGTCCACGCGCCGGCTGAGCTCGCGGAGGAGGTCGTCCGGGCCGTGAACGAGGCCGCAGCCGAGGCCGGGCACCTCCTGTTCGGCAGCTTCCCCGTCGACTTCCCCCTCAACGTCGCCGTGTGCGACTCCTACGACGAGGCCAAGTAGCCGGGCTCGCCCACGGCCCCCGCCGCCGTCTCACATGCAGTCCCCGCCGAGCGGTCACACGCCGACGAAACTTTCCGATCGCCTTTCGACGATGTCGATGAGCTCACCCGGGGGGTGGCACCGCCGGGCGGCGAGGACCTCCGCCCCGCCGAGGGGCTTCGCGACCGACGACGACGGCGAGGCCAGCCGGGCGTCCGACCGCTGGTGCTGACCCCTGTTCGTGCGTACGAGCGGCACGAACGCACCCTCCGCGACCTGCGGATTCTCACCCGGAACACAGTCGTAACCCTCTTGAGACCTTCAGGGCCTTGACGGAACCCGACAGCCTCTCTACGTTTTGCGTAAACGTTTTCTTGCGTAAACGTTTACGAAGATCCCAACGGGGGATCAGGACGCTGAGATCAACCTCGCGTCTGACCGCAGGAGTTCCGGCCGGGGACGACCGGAACAGTTCTCAAGGGAGAGATCTCGGTGCAAAGTTCAAGAAAGAAGCTGTCCGCAGTCATCCTGACAGCGGCCCTCTCTGTGGGGCTCGTCGGGTGTACTGCTGCTGAGGACCCGACCACCCCGGCCCCCGAGTCGCCGACGGACGCCGTCATCCCCGAGGGTGACCTCGCGGACGCGTCCGGAACACTGACCCCCGGAGCCCCGACGGAGCTCTCGGTCTGGGTCACGTCGGCCAGCCAGGCCCCGGCTGACGACAACAAGATCACCAAGCTGCTCAAGGAGCAGCTCGGCGTCACCCTCAAGTACGAGATCGTGACCCCGGACAACGTGGACCAGAAGATCGGCGTCATGCTCGCGGGCGGGCAGTACCCCGACCTCGTCGGCACCACCGACCTGCAGATGCGACTCCTCGAGGGCGGCGCCCTGCGTCCCCTCGACGAGATGCTGGCCACCGGCGACTACCCCAACATCGCCGAGCACGTCGAGCCGTACATCAAGAAGATGAGCTACACGGGCACCGAGGTGGACCCGGGCCTGTACATCATCCCGAACTACAACCGCTTCTACGGTGACATCACGGGCGGCACCTACTACGGTCCCGCGTTCTGGATCCAGAAGCGCGTGCTCGCGGACGCCGGCTACCCGGAGCTCGAGAACATGACGCTCGACCGGTACTTCAAGCTCATCGAGGACTTCAAGGCGAAGCATCCTGAAACCGACGGCATTCCGACCGTCGGCTTCGAGCTGCTGGCATCCACCGGCCGAGAGTGGGGCATGACGAACCCGCCGGCGCTGCTCGCGGGCTCG
>JAAYZM010000379.1 GCA_012514835.1 Actinomycetales bacterium | reverse complement strand
CGTGGACGTGCGGCTCAGCCGCTACTCCTACCTCGTCTCGCTCTTGCCGCAGCAGGTCCGCGACGAGCTCGGGCTGCGGGTCGCCCTGCACCGGCGCCGCTTCTCCTCGTACACGCCGGACCCGGCCGACCCCGCGCGCGGGCTCCTCGTCGACACGGACGACCCGGCGGCCACGGCGTCCTCGTTCGCCTCGATCGGCGCCGCGGCGGACTTCGCACCGTGGCAGGACTTCTACGCCCGCACCGCGGCGCTGGCGCGGCGGGTGTTCCCCACGATGACCGGCCCGCTGCCGGGCCTTCCCGAGGCGCGCGAGCTCTTCGGTCCCGAGGACTGGCGTGACTTCGTCGAACGACCCCTCGGGGAGCTCTTGGAGCGCACGTTCGCGTCCGACCTCGTGCGCGGCGTCGTCCTCACCGACGGCCTCATCGGCACCTTCGCCGAGGCCGGGGCCGACGACGGCCTCGCGAACCGCTGCTTCCTGTACCACGTGATCGGTGGCGGGACGGGTGACTGGGACGTCCCCGTGGGCGGCATGGGCGCCGTAGCGGCCGAGCTCGAGCGCGTGGCCCGCGAGGCCGGCGCCCAGCTCGAGACGCGCGCGACGGTCACGGCGATCGACCCCGGGACCACGCTCCCGGGCGGAGGCGGCCACCCTGCCACGGTCGCGTGGACGGATGACGACGGCGTCGCCCGGGAGGTCAGCGCGTCCCACGTGCTCGCCGCGTGCGCACCAGACGTGCTCGACCGCCTGCTGGGCAACGAGCCCGAGCCCGTCGAGGGCGCCCAGCTCAAGGTCAACATGGTCCTCACGCGGCTGCCGCGGCTGCGCGGCGACGTGGACCCGGCCGCCGCGTTCGCGGGGACCTTCCACATCAACGAGACGGCGAGCCAGCTCGAGACGGCCTACCGCGAGGCCGCCGCGGGGCGGGTGCCGAGCCTCCCGCCCGCGGAGATCTACTGCCACACCCTGAGCGACCCGACCATCCTCGGGCCCGGCCCGCGCGCGGACGGCTGGCACACCCTGACCATGTTCGGCCTGCACATGCCCGCCGCGCTCTTCCGGGCGGACCCGGCGGGAACGCGCGCCGCGGCGCTCGAGGCCGCCCTCGACTCTCTCGACACGGTGCTGGGGGAGCCGGTCCGCGGGTGCCTCGCCGTCGGACCGGACGGGCAGCCGTGCGTCGAGGCGCGCAGTCCGCTGGACCTCGAGGCCGAGCTCGCGATGCCGGGCGGGAACATCTTTCACCGGCCGCTGCAGTGGCCGTGGGCCGAGGACGAGGACGAACTCTGGACGTGGGGCGTGCGGACGGACCACCCGCGCGTGCTCCTCGCGGGGGCCGGTGCGCGCCGTGGCGGAGCCGTGAGCGCGATCGCCGGTCGGAGCGCCGCGATGGAGCTGCTCGGGTGACGGCGGGTGGCCCCGCCCGCTTCGTCCATGTGATCCTGGGTCGGTGACGAGCGAGGGCGGGACGCGGCGCCGGGGCCGGCTGAGCCCGGCGATGCGCGCGTTCCTCGCCGTCGACGTCGTGCTCGTCCTCGTGTTCGTCGTGGTGCTCGCGACGCGCGGCGGCGGCGGGGACCCGGACCTCACGGCCGAGGCCACCGAGACCTCGACGAGCCAGACCGACACCTCTTCTCCCGCCGGGCAGGACGCCACGGATCCCGGGACCTCGCCCGAGTCGAGCGCTTCGCCGGACCCGGACGAGTCCCCGATCGCCGACCCGGACGCACCCCGCCTGTTCGCCTCCCCGAGCGGCAACATCCTGTGCTCGATCGCCGAGGACGGTGCGTCGTGCTCGATCGCCGAGCTCGCCGAGGAGGGCCTCGTCGAGGACGAGACGTGCGACGGCACCGTGGGCCACGTGGTCCGTGTGACGGCCGAGGGCGGTGCCGTGCGCCCGTGCGTCGAGGGGGACCCGCCCGGCGCCGCCCCGAACGCGACGCCCGTGCTCGACTACGAGGACTCGACCGCCGCGTTTGGCTACACGTGCACCAGCTCGCGCTCGGGCATCATCTGCCGTCACGACGAGACGGGCCACGGCTTCTCGATCGCCCGCGCCGGCTCCTCCCTCTTCTGACCCACCCGGTCCCGCGACGTAGCCTGGGGCTGGAGATTCCCCTGGTGAGAGGACGATGACTGGTGACGAGCACGACGAGCACGACGAGCAGCGAGCGGACGACGGCGGACTTCTGGTTCGACCCGACGTGCCCGTGGGCCTGGATGACCTCGCGCTGGATGACCGAGGTCGAGCGGGTGCGGGACGTGGACGTGCGCTGGCACGTCATGAGCCTCGCCGTCCTCAACGAGGGCCGCGACCTGCCCGAGAAGTACGTCGAGGCCATGAAGCGCGCGTGGGGCCCCGTGCGGGTCGTGATCGCCGCGCAGGCCGCGCACGGTGACGAGGTCGTCAAGCCCCTCTACGACGCGCTCGGCACGCGCATCCACCCCGGCGGGCGTGGTGAGGACCTCGACGCCGTGATCGCGGAGGCGCTCGCGGAGGTGGGTCTGCCCGCCGAGCTGGCGCAGGCCGCCCACACCGACGCGCACGACGAGGCGCTGCGCGCGTCCCACCAGGGCGCGATGGACATCGTGGGCGACGAGGTCGGCACCCCCGTGGTCGCGATCGACGGCGTGGGCTTCTTCGGTCCCGTCATGACACCTGCGCCGAAGGGCGAGGACGCGGGCCGCCTGTGGGACGGGTTCGTGCTCGTCACCGGCGTCCCGGGCTTCTACGAGCTCAAGCGCACGCGCACTGCGGGCCCGCAGTTCGACTGACTCGCCGCGTTCGACCCGGACGAGGTCCGACGACGGCCGAAGGGCCGGTCCCCACCTTCGGGGACCGGCCCTTCGCCGTGCGGATCGCAGAACGTCACCAGATGGCGACGCGCTCGCTCTCGTCGAGCCACAGGGCGTCCTCGGTGCTGACCTCGAACGCGGTGTAGAACTCGTCGAGGTTGCGGACCACACCGTTGCACCTGAACTCCGCGGGCGAGTGCGGGTCCACGGACAGCAGGCGGATGGCGTCCTCGTCGCGGGACTTCGACTGCCACGCCTGCGCCCAGCCGAGGAACACGCGCTGCGTGCCCGTGAGGCCGTCGATCACGGGCGCCTCGTCGAGCGGTGTCCCCAGGGCGATGCGGTAGGCCTTGAGCGCGATCGCGAGGCCACCGAGGTCTCCGATGTTCTCCCCGATGGTCAGCGCGCCGTTGACGTGGTGCGTGCCGTCGAGCTGGGCGGGCGAGTAGGCGTCATACTGCGCGATGAGCGCCTTGGTGCGCTTCTCGAACTCGCTGCGGTCCTCCTCGGTCCACCAGTCCTCGAGGCGGCCGTCGCCGTCGTACTTCGAGCCCTGGTCGTCGAAGCCGTGCCCGATCTCGTGGCCGATCACGGCGCCGATCCCGCCGTAGTTCACGGCGTCCTCCGCCTCGGGGTCGAAGAACGGGGGCTGCAGGATCGCCGCGGGGAACACGATCTCGTTCATGCCCGGGTTGTAGTACGCGTTGACGGTCTGCGGCGTCATGAACCACTCGTCGCGGTCCACGGGCTTGCCGATCTTCGCGAGCTCGCGGTCCTGCTCGAACGCGTTGGCCCGGCGCACGTTGCCCACGAGGTCCGTGCGGTCGATCTCGAGGGCGTCGTAGTCGCGCCAGCGCGCGGGGTAGCCGATCTTCGGGTTGAACTTCTCGAGCTTGGTGATCGCCTTCGCGCGCGTCTCCTCGCCCATCCACTCGAGGGCGGTGATCGACTCGCGGTACGCGGCCACGAGGTTCGCCACGAGCTCGTCCATGCGGGCCTTGTGGCTCGGCGGGAAGTGGCGGGCGACGTACACCTCGCCCACGGCCTCGCCCATGGCGCCTTCGACGAGTGAGACGCCACGCTTCCAGCGCTCGCGCAGCTCCTGGGCACCAGTCAGGCGGCGCCCGTAGAAGTCGAAGTTCGCCTCGACCAGCTCGTCGGTGAGGTACGCGGCGCGCGCGGAGATCGCGTGGTAGGCGAGCCAGTCGCCCCACGTGCCCTCGTCCTCCTCGACCCACGCCTTCGCGAGCTCGACGGCGAAGTCCGGCTCGCGCACCACGATCTGGTCGAGGGCACCCTCCGGGGCGCCGAGCGCGCGCACCCACGCTGCCCAGTCGAAGCCCGGGGCCAGCTCGGCCAGCGCGGCCAGTGTCATCGGGTTGTAGGTGAGGTCGGCCTCGCGGTCCTTGACCACGTCCCAGTGCGCACCGGCGAGCCGCGTCTCGAGCGCGACCACCCGGGCCGCGTCGTCGTCGGCGTCGTCCTGAGAGGCGGACCAGCCGCCCAGCAGGAGCATCCGGGCCACGTGCGGGCGGTACGCCGCGAGCGTCTCGGCGTGCTGCGGCTCGCGGTAGTAGGACTCGTCCGGGAGACCGAGGCCCGACTGGGTCAGGTAGACGACGTAACGCTCGGGGGCCTTCGCGTCGTTGTCCACCCAGAAGCCCGTCGCGCTCGCGGCACCCGTGCGCTGCAGCGCACCGAGCGCGGTGACGAGGCCCTCGCGTCCGACGGCGGTCCGGATGAGGTCGAGGTCCTCCGCGAGCGGTGCGGTGCCCGCGGCCGCCACGGTGCCCGTGTCCATGAAGCTCGCGAACAGGTCACCGACCTTGCGCTCGATCCCCGACGCGGACTCGCCCTTCGCGGCGGCGTCCTCGATGATCGCGCGCACGTCGAGCTCGGCCTGGTCGTACAGGCGGCGGAACGCGCCGTCGCGCGACCGGTCCGCGGGGATCTCGTAGGAGTCGAGCCACGTGCCGTTGACGTGACGGAAGAGGTCGTCGCCGGGCTTCTTCGCCCGGTCGAAGGTGGACGTGTCGATGCCGCTGCGCGTCATGCGTTCGCTCTGCTTTCCTCGCGGTGTGCCGGTAGGGCCTGGGCCGCAGCCAGGATACGTTCCGGACTCGCGGGACGGGTGCGCCACAATGGGTGCCATGCGCATCCACGTCGCCGCGGACCACGCGGGTTTCGAGCTCAAGCAGGCCATCGTCGCCCACCTCGCCCAGACGGGGCACGACGTCGTCGACCACGGGGCCGAGACCTACGACGCGGAGGACGACTACCCACCCATGTGCATCGCGGCGGGCAAGGCCGTCGTGGCGGAGCCCGGCACGCTCGGCGTGGTGCTCGGTGGTTCCGGCAACGGCGAGCAGATCGCCGCGAACAAGGTGCCCGGCGTGCGCGCCGTGCTCGCGTGGAGCGAGGACACGGCCCGGCTCGGGCGCGCCCACAACGACGCGAACGTCATCGCGATCGGTGCCCGCCAGCACTCGACGGCCGAGGCCCTCGCGCTGGTGGACGCGTTCATCGACGAGCCGTTCTCCGGCCAGGCGCGCCACCAGCGGCGCATCGACCTGCTCGCGGAGTACGAGGCCGGGCGCTGACCCCGATGCCGTGACCTCGCTGAGGTCACGGATTGATTTCGGTGCCCCCGCGAAGGCGGCGACGATGCGCTAGCGGTTGTGCTCCTTGACCGATACACCGGGAGTGATGCGTTCCACCCGCTGATTATGGCCGAGAGCTGCGCACAATCGAGGCGGT
>JAAYZM010000378.1 GCA_012514835.1 Actinomycetales bacterium | reverse complement strand
CTGCCTGGGAGCGCCCGTGACGCGCATGACCGAGACCTCTGACCAGTGGTGGAAGACGGCGGTCGTCTACTGCCTCGACATCGAGACCTTCTTCGACTCCGACGGCGACGGCACGGGGGACGTCGCGGGGCTCGTCGACCGGATCGACTACCTCGCCGAGCTCGGCGTGACGTGCCTGTGGCTGATGCCCTTCTACCCGACCCCCGACCGCGACGACGGCTACGACGTCATGGACTTCTACGGGGTCGACCCGCGGCTCGGGAACCTCGGCGACGTCGTCGAGCTCGTGCGCACCGCGAAGGACCGCGGCATCCGGGTCATCGTCGACCTGCTCATCAACCACACCTCGGACCGGCACCCGTGGTTCAAGGCCGCGCGGCGCTCGAAGGACAATCCGTTCCGCGACTACTACGTGTGGCGCGCAGACGCCCCGCCCGACACCTCGCACCTGGCTGTCTTCCCCGACGCCGAGGACGGCATCTGGACGCTCGACGAGCGCACGAGCGAGTGGTACCTGCACCACTTCTACTCCCACCAGCCCGACCTCAACGTCGCGAACCCCGCAGTGCGCGACGAGATCATGAAGGTCGTGGGCTTCTGGCTCGAGCTCGGGGTCGACGGCTTCCGGGTCGACGCCGTGCCGTTCTTCCTCGAGGACGTCGGCATGACGGGCCAGGACGCCGACGCGATGGCCGACCCGCACCGCCACCTCGAGGACATCCGCGCGTTCTGCGGCCGGCGCCGGGGCGACGCGATCCTGCTCGGCGAGGTCAACGTCCCCCGCACCGAGCAGGTGCGCTACTTCGGCGACGGGCACCAGCTGCACATGATGTTCGACTTCGTGACGATGCAGCAGATGTACCTCTCGCTCGCGCGCGGCGACGCGCGGCCGCTCACGAAGGCCCTCCTCGAGCGCCCCGAGATCCCCGAGGACTGCCAGTGGGCGACCTTCGTGCGCAACCACGACGAGCTGACCCTCGACAAGCTCACCGAGACCGAGCGCGAGGAGGTCTTCGCGGCCTTCGGTCCCGAGGAGTCGATGCAGGTGTTCGGGCGGGGCCTCAAACGGCGAGTCCCACCCATGATGGACGGCGACCCTCGACGCGTGCGCCTGGTGTACTCGCTGCTGTTCTCCCTGCCCGGGACCCCCGCGCTCTACTACGGCGAGGAGATCGGCATGGGCGAGGACCTCGAGGCCGACGGACGCATGGCGGTGCGCACACCGATGCAGTGGTCGCCCGAGAAGAACGGTGGCTTCTCGACGGCACCGCCCTCGCGCCTCGTCGCACGCCCCGTGCCGGGCAGCTACGGCCCGCAGTTCGTCAACGTGCACGACCAGGTGCGCGACGCCGGGTCGCTGTGGCACTTCGTGCGACAGCTCGTCCAGATCTATCGCTCGCACCCCGAGCTCGGGCGCGGGGGTCTCGAGGTGCTCGACCAGCCGCACCCCGAGGTCCTCGCGCACAGCGTGGCCTGGCACGAGCGCATCGTGGTCGCGGTGCACAACCTGTGCGGCGAGGCACGCACCGTCCCGTTGCGCCTCGACCTGCCCTCCGGTGCGGTCCTCGAGAGCCTCGTGAGCCACGAGAGCCACGAGCTCGCCGACGACGGCGCCCTCGACCTCACCCTCGAGGGCTACGGCCACGAGTGGTTCCGCGTCCACCTGCCCGGTCGGCTGCGCCGGCCCTGAGCCACGGACGACGCCTTGCACCTCGTGCT
>JAAYZM010000377.1 GCA_012514835.1 Actinomycetales bacterium | reverse complement strand
GCGCGCCTCGTCGCGCTGCTCGCCGTGGCACTCGGGCTCGTGGGCTGCGGTGACTCGTGGCAGGGTTCCGCGACCGCGTTGCGGATCGGGTACATGCCCAACCTCACGCACGCCCCCGCGATCGTCGGGGTCGAGGGTGGGTTCTTCGAGGCCGCGCTCCCGGCCGGGGTGAGACTGAGCACGATGACCTTCAACGCAGGTCCCAACGTCATCGAGGCGCTCAACGCGGGATCTATCGACGCCGCGTTCGTGGGCGCCAACCCGACGATCAACGGCTTCGTCCGATCGCAGGGGCGCGCCCTGCGGGTCGTGGCGGGAACCGCCTCGGGAGGAGCCGCGCTCGTCGTGCGCTCGGGAATCGAGACTCCCGAGGACCTGCGCGGGGGGCGCCTTGCGACCCCGCAGCTCGGCAACACCCAGGACGTCGCCGCGCGCCACTGGCTCGCGGAGCAAGGTCTCGAGACGACACGCACGGGAGGGGGAGACGTGCAGATACTCCCGCAGTCGAACGCGACGGCGCTCCAGTCCTTCCGCGCCGGGGACGTCGACGGCGCGTGGGTCCCGGAGCCGTGGGCCTCACGCTTCGTGCTCGAAGGGGGTGCGCACGTGCTCGTCGACGAGTCCGAGCTGTGGCCGGACGGTCGGTTCGTCGTGACGAACCTCGTCGTGCGGACGGGGTACCTCGAGGCGCACCCGCAGAACGTCGCGGCACTCCTCGACGGCCTGCTCGACACCCTCGCCCACATCGACGCCGAGCCCGGGTCCGCGCGTCGCACGGTCGACGAGTCGATCGCGACGCTCACGAGGACCTCGCTCGGGGCTGAGGTGCTCGAGCGCGCGTGGCAGAACGTCGAGATGACCTACGACCCGCTCGTCGCGACGATGCGCACGGCGGCCGAGAACGCCCACGACCTCGGTCTTCTCGACAGTGCCGACCTCGACGGGCTGTGGGAGCTCGACCTGCTCGACGCGGCCCTCGAAGCGCGCGGGCTCGACCCGGTCGGTGCCCCGTGAGCGCCGGGACCGAGATGGCGATCCGTGCCCGCGGGGTGACCAAGCTCTTCGGCCGCGGCACGGACCAGGTGGTCGCCCTCGACGGCGTCGACCTCGAGGTCGCCGAGGGGGAGTTCGTGTGCCTGCTCGGCCGGTCGGGCTGCGGCAAGTCGACGCTGCTGTCGATGATCGCGGGCCTGACCCGGCCGAGCGAGGGCGAGATCGACATGGGTGGGCGCCGGGTCGGGATGATGTTCCAGGACTCGAACCTCTTTCCTTGGCTCACCGTCGAGGGCAACATCCACCTCGCGCTGCGCCTGTCCGGGGCACCGAAGGACCAGTGGGCCGACCGCACCGCCGAGCTGCTCGACATGGTCCACCTGCCGGGCATGCAGCTGCGTCGCCCGCACGAGCTGTCGGGCGGGATGCGGCAGCGTGTCGCGCTCGCACGGTCGCTCGCCCAGGACTGTCAGATCCTGCTCATGGACGAACCGTTCGCGGCCCTCGACGCGATCACGCGTGATGCGCTCCACGACCAGATCGAGCGGGTGTGGGCCGAGCGCCGGCTCACGATCGTGTTCGTCACCCACAACGTGCGCGAGGCGGCCCGGCTCGGCGACCGCGTCGTCGTCATGCAGCCCTCCCCGGGCCGCATCGCCGAGGAGGTGCGCGTGACCCTCGCGCGTCCGCGCAAGATGGACGACCCGCTCATCGCGACGCGTGCGGCTGCGTTGCACGACAAGCTCGACAAGTACCACGTGATCGCTGAGCAGGGGAGGACGTCGTGAGCGCGCCGGCGGGCCAGCGCACCGCGTTCGCCGCGCGGCTCGGGCGACTGTGGGCCCGCACGTGGCCCCCGCTGCTCGGCGTCGCGATCCTGCTCGGCGCGTGGCAGCTGCTCTATCTCGTCGAGTTCCGCCCGCCGTGGGTGTTCCCCTCGCCGGGCGAGGTCGCCACGAGCCTCGTCGAGCTCGCTCGCGACCCCGTGTCCTGGAGCGCACTCGGCACGACGCTCACGCGTGGCGTCGTCGGTTTCGGGCTCGCGCTGCTCCTTGGGACGGCCCTCGGCATAGCCCTGAGTGCCTCGCGCGTGCTGCGCTCGGCGATCGGGTCGCTCCTGACGGGCCTGCAGACGATGCCCTCGATCGCGTGGTTCCCCTTCGCGATCCTGTTGTTCGGCCTGACCGAGCAGGCGATCTTGTTCGTCGTGATCCTCGGCGCGGTGCCGTCGATCGCGAACGGCCTCATCTCGGGGATCGACGACGTGCCCCCGGCGCTCGTGCGCACGGCCCACACCCTTGGGGCGCGCGGGTT
>JAAYZM010000376.1 GCA_012514835.1 Actinomycetales bacterium | reverse complement strand
GAGGTCGATGACCGCCGCGCGTGCGCCGTCGTCGTCCCCCGCCACGAGGACCGTGGTGGGCGCGCCGCCCACCTGGCCCGAGACGAGCGTGCCCGCGAAGTTCGTGTTGAAGGCCTTGACGACCTTGCGGCTCGACCTTCACGTCCTTCTCGCAGCAGGACGACCCGAGCATCGACGCGCTCGTCGCGGGCGGCCTCGAGGCCTCGGTGGTGGGCAACCACGAGTTCGACCGCGGCTTCGCCGACCTCACCGACCGCGTGATCGACCGTTACGGCGACCCGCGCTACGCGCTCGGCGCCAACGTGTACGCGAAGGGGACCAAGACCCCGGTGCTCGACGAGTTCTGGGTCACCGAGGTCGACGGCGTTCGCGTCGGCTTCATCGGCACCGTCACCCCCCAGACCGCGTCCATGGTCTCCCCGGACCTCATCGAAGAGATCGACTTCGGCGACCAGCTCGAGGCGGCCAACCGGGTCGCCGCGCGCCTGTCCGACGGGATCTCGGGCAACGGCGAGGCGGACGTGATCGTCCTGCTCACCCACGAGGGCGCCTCGACCTCACGCTGCGCCGACATCCCCGGAGAGGGCTCGACCTACGCCAAGCTCGTCACCAAGGCGTCGTCGAAGATCGACGCGATCTTCTCGGGCCACACGCACCTGCAGTACGCGTGCGAGCTCCCCGTCGCGTGGAGCGGCGGGAAGAAGCGCCCTGTGCTCCAGGGCTGGGAGTACGGCAAGGCCCTCGCGCGACTCGAGCTCACGGTCGACGCCGCGAGCAAGGACGTCGTCAGGGCGAAGGGTTCCGTCGTGGCACTGCACGACGGCACGACGGCGCTCTACCCGGCCGACCCGTCCGTGGCGCAGATCGTCACCGACGCGAAGGCCGCGGCGGACCTGGTCGGCAACCAGCCGATCGGCAAGGTCTCGGCATCCATCACCCGGGCCTACTCCGGGACGTCCGAGGACCGCGGCAGCGAGTCCTCGCTCGGCAACCTGGTCGCGGACGTGCAGCTGTGGGCCACCTCGAACCCGTCCTTCGCGGGCACGCCGGCGCAGATCGGCATCATGAACCCGGGCGGCGTCCGCGCCGACCTCGCGTTCACGGGCGACGGGACCGTGACCTACAAGCAGGTCGCGAACGTCCAGCCGTTCGGCAACACCCTCGTCACGATGGACCTCACGGGTGCCCAGCTCAAGGCCGTCCTCGAGGAGCAGTGGCAGCCGGACGGCGCATCGCGCCCCAAGCTTCACCTGGGCCTGTCGAAGGACCTCTCCTACACCTACGTGCGGGACGCCCCGCGTGGCCAGCACGTCCAGGAGATCACCTTCCGTGGCACCGTGGTGAAGCCGGGTGACACCTTCCGGGTCGTGACGAACTCGTTCCTCGCCGCGGGCGGGGACAACTTCACGACGTTCGCCCAGGGCACGGGCCGTGCCGACACGGGCATGGTGGACCTCGAGGCGACCGTGCGGTACTTCGAGGCCAACCCCGTCGTGGCCCCGGCCGCCGTGGGTCGCGCCCAGGTCTACGTCGCACCGGAGGAGCCTGAGGAGCCCCAGGAGCCCGAGGTCCCCGGTGAGGAGGACGACGACGACGAGGAGGCGGGCCCCGCCGCGACGAGCACCCGCCTGTCGGTGTCGAAGTCGAAGATCACCGCGGGCAGGTCGGTGACGCTCACGGCACGGGTCACGGGCACCACGAGCGGCTGGGTGGACTTCTACCGCGGCTCGTCCAAGGTGGGAGCGGCCAAGGTCTCGTCGTCGGGCAAGGCCACGCTGCGCTACACGCCGAGGGTGGGCACGCACACCCTGCGGGCGACGTTCCGAGGCACCACGCAGGCGAAGACATCGAAGAGCGCCAAGGTAGTGCTCAAGGTGGCCAGGGCCACGTCGAAGCTCGGCTCGGTCAAGCTGAGCTCGAAGTCGATCAAGCGCGGCAAGACGCTCACGGTGACGGTCAAGGTGTCCCCCAAGGCGCTCGCGCGCTCGGGCTCCGTGGCCGTGTACTACAAGAGCAAGAAGGTCGGCTCGGCGATGGTCAGCTCGAAGGGTGTGGCCAAGGTCAAGGTCAAGACGTCGCGGCTCGGGAAGAAGGCCGGGAAGCGCACCCTCAAGGTGCGGTACCTCGGCACGTCCCAGGTCAAGGCGTCGTCGTCGAAGTCGGTGAGGCTCACGCTGCGCTGACGAGCGGTTCTCCGGAGGGCCGGGTGCGCTGAGCACCCGGCCCTCTCGCGTCTCCGGGCGGCCGGGACGGGCCCAGTAGCATCGCGCCATGGCGACCCTCCGAGGGCGAGGCATCCTCGTGCTGGCTCTCGTGAGCGCGGGCTGGGCCGCAGTCACCCTCGCGCCGTACCCCGCCGTCCGGGTCCTCGTCCCTGCCGTGTTCCTGGCCGGCATCCTCGCGATGTCCCGCTGGCCCGTGCTGGGTGCCACCGCGGTGTGCCTGGGGCAGGGGCTCGGGCTCGCGCTCGGGGCCCCGCACGTGAGCGCGGCCGGCCTCGTGGCGGGCCTCGGCGCGATGGTCCTGCTCGGCCGCCGGTCCCGACTCCCCCGGGCGCTCCTGCCCGTGCTCACCGCGTGGGGCGTGATCGTCGCGACCGACCTCGCGCCGGTGCGTCAGGTGCTCGGCCTCGCGCTGTTCGCCGCCGCGTACGGCGTGGGATTCACGGTACGCCGGGCAGCAGAACGAGCCACGGCCGCCGAGGCGGCGCTCCGCGAGCTCGAGGCCGTCGAGGTCGCCGCTCGCGCTCGCGCCGAGCTCGAGGACGAGCGCCACCGCCTCAGCGCGCGGTCCACCCGGCTGGTCGCCGCGGCCACGCGCCAGATGCGCGACCTCGCCCTCGCGGCACGCCCGACGCTCGACACCGAGGATCTCGCACGCCTGCGCGCCCGCGGGGAGTCCGCCGTCGACGAGCTGCGCTCGCTCCTGGGCGTCCTGCGCGAGGACGGGACACGGGCGCCAGCCCTCCCGGCGGCCGAACCCGTGGCCCCGCGCCGGCGGCCCCCGTGGCACGCGGACGCACTCACCACGGTGGTGCTGTGGGGGATCGCGCTCACGGTGTGGCTCATGGAGCGTGCAGACGCGCCGCCGCCGCTGGGGGCCGCCCTCGCGATCGGCGCCGTGACCCTGCGCCGTCGCGCCCCCGCTGCCGCCTTGCTCATCGCTGCGGCCGGGCTCGTGGCGCAGCGGTTCGGTGGCTCCCCGTACCAGCTCGGGCCCGCGCTCGCCGTCGCGCTCGCCCTGCTCGTGTGGTCCACCGTCGGCGCCCGCACCCCGCTCCGGCTCGCGGCCCTCGTCCCGCTCGCCGCGGCCACCCTCCTCGTGACGGAACCCGCGCACGACGCCTCGCTCGAGGTCGCGTGCGCGATCCTGCTCGGCGCGGGCCTCGGCTCGTACGCCTGGCACCGGCTCGAGGAGGGGCACGAGCTCGCCCGGGCACGCTCGGAGACGTACACCCGTCAGGTCGAGCTCGCGGTCGCGGCCGCCGTCGGGCAGGAGCGCCTCGCGGTGGCACGGGACCTGCACGACGTCGCGAGCGGGGCGATCGGAGTCATGATGCTGCACGCCTCCGTGGCGGCCGTGAAGCGCACCGCGGACCCGGTCGCGGCGCGCACGGCGCTCGACGACGTGGCCG
>JAAYZM010000375.1 GCA_012514835.1 Actinomycetales bacterium | reverse complement strand
GACCTCGCCCGCACCCTCGTTGCCGGTGAGGCGCAGGCCCGCGGGCAGCACGGGGCGCGGGGCGCGCGACCGGCCCACGGGGCCCGAGGCGATGTAGCCACCCGAGAACGCGGTGACGTAACCGTCCGCCGGCCGACGCAGCACGTCGAGGCCGATGAACGCCGCGGGACGCAAGGGCGTCTGCCCGGGTCTCGTGCGGTACCCGTCGAAGAGGGTCGGTGAGAGGAGGCCCGAGCCCGACGTGATCTCCGTGACGGTCGCGTCCAGGGCCGTCGCGGCGATCGAGCCCGTGCCACCACCGTTGACGAGCATGGACCCGCCCAAGACCTCTTCGAGCGCGGCGACCACGGCGCCACGGCGGTGCAGCAGCTCCGCGAGGGACGCGCGCTTGACGAGCCGGACCGCAGGCGAGGTGTCCGGGAGGCCCGCGACCTGCGCCTCGTAGAACATCACGCCGCGCACCTCGATCCCCCGTCGCGTTGCCTGGCGGGCCAGCGTCACGGCGTCCTCGGGGGTGCGCAACGGCGAGCGGCGCACGCCGAGGTGGAACGGGCCCACCCGCAAGGACGCGTCGATGTCGAGGCACACGCGGATCGGGGGCATGTCTCTGTCGGTGACGGCAGCCATGGCCTCGGCGATGAGGTCGAGATGGGCGACGTCGTCGATCATGAGCGTGACAGTGCGGCGAGCGTTCGGGTCGCCCGCGAGACGGGCGAGCGCGCCGCGGTCCACCGTGGGGTAGCCCATCAGCACGTCGTCCGTGCGGGTGGACCACCACAGCGCCTCGGCGAGCGAGTACGTCATGAGCCCCTCGAAGCCCGCCGCGAGGGCCCGCTCGATCAGGGCGGGCACACGCACGGACTTCGTCGCGAGGCGCAACGGACGGCCGTCGGCTCGGGCGAGGAGCTCGCGCGCGTTCGCGTCGAAGGCATCGAGGTCCACGGCGAGCAGCGGGGCGGGCAGATCATCCGTCGCAGCCAGGCGGCGACCGAGCGACGCGGGGAGCGTCGTACCTCGAGACCCTCCGACCCGTGGACCGGCCTGCGTCCCGCCATCGGGCGACACACCGGCCAGCGTCTCGCCGTCGGACACGCTGGCGTCGGGCACGCGGGTCGCGGGGGCGGGAGCGGGCTGCACGGCGTCGTCCATGCCCCCATCTTGACCTGTGCGCGGCGAGCGGTGATAGTCACCGCGTGACCGCATCGACGAAGATCTGGCGCAACTGGTCCCGCACGGCGGTCGCGACGCCCGCCCACCGTCTCGCACCCCGCGACGAGAGCGAGGTGTCGCGCGCGGTGCGGCTCGCTCGCGAGCGCGGTCTGCCGGTGCGCACCGTCGGCGGAGGGCACTCCTTCACCCCCGCGGCGGTGACGGACGGGGTCTTGCTGAGCCTTGATCACCTCAGCGGGATCGAGAGCGTCGAGCCCACCGCTGACGGCGCGCTCGTGACCGTGGGCGCGGGCATCCGGTTGGGTGCGCTCAACGCCGCGCTCTTCGCGCGCGGGTGGGCGATGGAGAACCTCGGCGACATCGACAAGCAGTCCCTCGCGGGCGCCGTCTCGACGGGCACGCACGGGACGGGGGCACGGTTCGGGGGCCTGCCCACCCAGGTCGCCGGGCTGCGGGTGGTGGGGGCCGACGGCGAGGTGCGGGCAGTCACCCACGGAGACGAGCTGTTCGAGGCGGGGCGGTTGTCGCTGGGCGCCGTCGGCGTCGTGACCGCCATGACCCTGCGCGTGGTGCCCGCGTACTCGCTCCTCGCGCGCGAGGAGCCGTGGGACCTGACCGATGCTCTGTCCTCGCTCGAGGGGCCCGACGGCTGGTGGGAGACCGAGGACCACGTCGACCTGTACTGGTTCCCGCACACGCGCCGGGCCATGGTGAAGCGCAACACGCGGGTGCCGCTCGGCGAGGGACCGCGGATGTCGCGCGCGCGGCGATGGGTGGACGACGAGCTGCTGTCCAACGGGGTGTTCGAGGGTGTGAACCGTCTCGCTGCCGTGGCGCCTCGGGTGGTGCCTTCGGTGAACCAGGTCTCCGCGCGGGGGCTCTCCGCGCGGACGTACGCCGCACCGTCCGCCGACGTGTTCGTGACGCCGCGCCGCGTCGTGTTCCGCGAGATGGAGTACGCCGTGCCGCGCGAGGACCTGCGCGGTGTGCTCGACGAGCTGAGCGGTTGGCTCACCCGGTCTCGCGAGCCCGTGCCCTTCCCGGTCGAGGTGCGGTGCGCCCGCGCGGACGACGTGTGGCTGTCCACCGCGCACGGGCGGGCCTCCGCGTACGTGGCCGTGCACCAGTACCACCGCATGCGTCACGCGCGGTACTTCGCGGCCGCCGAGGCGATCTTCCGCGAGGCCGGCGGGCGGCCGCACTGGGGGAAGATGCACTCGCTGGGGCGCGCGGAGCTGGCTGGCCTGTACCCGCGCTTCTCGGACTTCCTGCGTGTGCGTGCCGGGGCCGACCCGGACGGGGTGTTCCGCAACCCGTACACCGACAAGGTGTTCGGGCCGATCTGACCCGGGGGGTGCGCGCCCTTGCCCCAAGCTTGCGGTGAGTTGTGCGCGCACAACGCACCTTGCGGTGGACTGTGCGCGCACAACTCACCGCAGGTCGGGGTGAGGACGGTGAGGGGGCTGGGGAATGGGGGGCCGACGGCGGAGGTTGGCCTGGACATGACGCGCGCAGTGGTGGCGACCGCGTACGGCGGCGCCGAGGTGCTCGAAGTGACCGACGTCGACGTGCCCGATCCGGGCGAGGGCGAACTGGTGGTCGACATCCGCGCGGCCGCCTACAACCCCGCCGACTGGAAGATCTACGGCGGGCTGTGGGGCCGCGACCCAGACGCGCTGCCCCGGCTGGTCGGGCTCGAGGGGGCCGGTGTGGTGTCCGCCGTCGGACCCGGGTCTTCCTTTGCCGTGGGCGACCCCGTGGTGCTGTACCCCGCGAGCGGCACGTTCGCGGAGCGGGTGCTCGTGCGCGAGTCGGGTGTGGTGCCCATGCCCCTTGGTGTGGCGTGGGACGTCGCCGCGGGGACGCTGCTGACCGGGGTCACGGCGTGGCACGCGCTCGACGCGGTGGGGCTCGGCGAGTCCGGGCCAGGTATCGCTGGGTCGGGTGGGGACGAGCTCGCAGGCGCGGGTCCGGGCGGGAGCCAGCACGGGGCCGACGGCGAGCACCGGGGCGAGGTGCTCCTCGTGCACGGTGGGGCGGGTGGCGTGGGGGCCGTCGTCGTGCAGCTTGCTGTTCTGCGCGGGGCTCGCGTGATCGCGACGGCGGGCGCGTCGAACCACGAGTACCTCAGGTCGCTGGGGGCTGAGCCAGTGGCCTATGGCGACGGGCTCGCGGAGCGGGTGCGGGCCATCGGTGGGGTGACCGCCGCGATCGACACGGTGGGGACCCACGAGGCGATCGACGTGTCGGTCGAGCTCGTCGCGGACCGCTTGCGCGTCGCGACGGTCGCCGGGCTGGAGCACGGGGCGGAGCGTGGGGTGCTGCTGCTCGGGCACGGGCCAGGGATGGATGCTGGTCGGGAGATTCGCGCCGCGGCGCGGGGGCCGTTGCTCGAGCTCGTCGCGTCCGGGCGGCTCCAGGTGCGGGTGGCGCAGGTGTTCCCGCTCGATCGCGTGCGTGAGGCCCACGAGCTCATCGTGTCCGGGCACGCCCGGGGCAAGGTCGTGCTCTTACCCTGACGCGGGCGGCCCTAGAGCTCCGTGCCGTGGTACCAGGCGAGCTCGGTGTCGTGCATGAAGTGGGTGCCCCACGTGCGCTGGGTCTCGGCCGAGTCGATGCCGTAGTGGGCGAAGAGGTCCTCCACCAGGGTGTCGATGCGCTCCTGCGAGGGGTGGGCGAGGAGCGTGTCGAAGCGGTCGAGCAGGTCCGCCGGGCGGTCCCCCGCGGCTTCCACCGTTCGGAGCATCCACTTGTGGAACGGGAAGAACTGGGCGTTGCGGGCGTGGACCAGGCGGGACGCGTTGAGGATCGTGTGGTGCACCGCGGTGTGGTGCAGGTACGCGTTCTGCTTGGCCGTGGCCTCGGAGTAGAACCAGCGCCACGCGCACAGCTGCGCGGCGAGGCTCGCCGTGCGGGCTGGCTGCTCCTCGATCGGGAAGCGGCCGATGCGCTCGAGCACGCCCGCGAGGGCTGGCTCGTGGGAGAAGAGGATGCGAGCGCCCGCGAACGCCCAGCGGGCCGGGTCCGACCCGCGCTGCGCGACGGTCTCGAGGAAGTCGAGGTCCGCCCACTTGCCGTCCACGTAGCTGTCGTACGTCGGGACGTCGTGCCACGTGAACGTGAGGTCCGGGACGGCCGCCCGGCGGGCGAAGTCGCCGCGCTCGGCGAGCACCACGATGTCGACGTCGGACCCCTCGGTCCCCAGGCCGTGCGCGAGCGATCCGCCGAGGATGAGCGCGAGGGCAGCGCCGTCGGCCCTGATCCGCTCGACGGTGCGCTCGATGGTCTCGACGTGGTGCGGCCAGAGCTTGAGCCCTTCGAGGGCGGCGCCGATCTCGGTCATGCGCCGATCATCCTCCCCGGGCGGCCCCGTGTAAATCGATTTCGCGGCACTTCTGTCGGCGGCCGATGAGTTTTGCGGAACACCGTTGTCCCGTGGTGTTCCGCAAGTGCCGCTTTCGAGCAGTAGCGTCCCGCAGAGTTGCCTGACGTTCCGCAACTGGCGCTTGGGCGACGTGGTGTTCCGCAGAGCTGCGTGGTGTTCCGCAACGGAGGTGGGGCGGGCACGCGAGGGGTGGGGCGAGGGGTCGAACGGGAGAGCGGGCGGGTCAGTCGAGGGGGACGATGAGGGCCGTGGCGATCGCCGCGACGCCCTCGCCGCGGCCCGTGAGGCCGAGGCCGTCCGTGGTGGTCGCGGAGATCGAGACCGCCGCACCCGCCGCCGCGGAGAGCGCCGCCTGGGCCTCGGCGCGGCGCGGCCCGAGCTTGGGCCGGTTGCCGATCACCTGGACGGACACGTTGCCGATCTCGAAGCCCGCGGCCCGCACGCGCGCGGCGGCCTCCGCGAGGAGGGCCGCGCCGGACGCCCCAGCCCACTCGGGTGCGGACGTGCCGAAGTTCGAGCCGAGGTCACCGAGCGCCGCGGCAGCGAGCAGGGCGTCCGCGACGGCGTGGGCCGCGACGTCGGCGTCCGAGTGCCCCTCGAGTCCGGTCTCGCCCGGCCAGTGCAGGCCCGCGAGCCACAGCTCGCGCCCCTCCGCGAACGCGTGGACGTCGACGCCGGTGCCGATCCGTGGAGTGCTCATCGGGCACCGAACAGGGCGCGGGCGACGGCGAGGTCGCGCGGCGTGGTGATCTTCATGGCCGCATCATCCCCCGGGACGGTCCAGACGGTCTCGCCGACGGCGGCCGCGAGCTGGGCGTCGTCCGTCGCGGCGGTCGACTCGTGCGCGGGCGGGGCAGCAGCGTGCGCGCGCACCAGGACGTCACGCGAGAACCCTTGCGGGGTCTGCACGATGCGCAACCGCGCACGGTCCACGTAGTCCTCCACCGCGTCCCCGGGCGCGATCACGAGCGAGTCCGCGACGGGCAGCGCGGGGATCACCGCACCGTGGCCCGCACGCACCGCGTCGATCACTCGGCGGATCATCGCGGGCGGGGCGAAGCAGCGCGCCGCGTCGTGCACGAGGACGACGGCCGTCTCCGGCAGCTCTGCCAGCGCAGCGAGACCAGCAGCCACGGACGCCTGGCGACTCTCGCCCCCGGCCACGACCCGCACCCACGGGCGCACGTCGCCACGAGCCGACAACTTCTCCTCGGCATGCACGCCCGGCTCGGCCCCCGAGCGCGCGGCGCTCACCACGGCAGGGTCGCCCACGACCTCGCCGTCGGACACGGCTTCCGCGAGGGAAGCGCGCACCTCCTCGAGGCGCTCCGCGGGAGCGACGACGACGACGGCGCCCACCCCGGACTCGGTGAGCCCGCGGACCGCGTGAGCGACGAGCGGGCGACCGGCCACGCGCACGAGGGCCTTCGGGACGTCGGCCCCGAGGCGCGCGCCCGACCCGGCCGCGACGACGACGGCCGCCACGCGGTGCCCGCCGTCGGCCAGGTGTCCGTCGTCGGACCCGGACCCGTCGTCGGCGTGCTCGACGGAGCGTGTCATCTGCTACCCCTTCCCGAGGCTGGACGCTACCAAGGCGCGGTGCCGCGAGGCCGGATCTGACGAGGACGTCCCGATCACCGCGCGGGACCACTAGGCTGTGGCCCAGTACCGTCACCTCGAGGAGCCCCGCAGATGAAGTCCGTCCGCATCGCCGTCGCCGCCGTCGCGTTCGCGGCCCTCGCCGGGTGCTCGGCGACCAACCCGATCCAGACGCAGTACGTCTACTCGGCGTCCGACGGCGCGCGCGTCACCGTGGGCACCACGATCGAGGCGAAGAACCTCCTGGTCCTCACGAACGCGCAGGGCGAGCCCGGCGCGCTGATCGGCGCCGTGACCAACCGCGGCGGCCAGGACACCGTGGTCGCGATCGACGTCGTGGGCGCGGGCCGCCACGAGGTCCCGCTCGCCGCCGGTGAGAGCTTCCGCTTCGTGGGCGAGGACGTGGTGCGCTTCGACGCCGTCGACGCCCGCCCCGGCCAGACCATGGCCATCACCGTCTCGAGCGGCACCGAGGGTGCGACGAGTGCCACGGTTCCCGTGCTCGACGGCACGCTGCCCGAGTACGCCGAGGTGCTCGCGGGGCTCTGAGTCCCGCCCGCTCGACCGTCCCGGTCCCGTGGGGCGGGTTGCCAGGGACCGCCGTCGTCGGCCCCCTTCCCCCGCCTCTCGACGAACTTGCGGTGACTTGTGCGCGCACAGGTCACCGCAAGGTGAGTTGTGCGCGCACAAGTCACCGCAAGCTGGCGCGGCGTGGGGCGGTCAGCCGAAGCGGCCCGAGATGTAGTCTTCCGTGGCCTTCTGGCCCGGGTTGGAGAACATCGTGGCCGTCGCGTCGATCTCCACGAGGCGGCCGGGCTCACCGGTCGAGGTGATGTTGAAGAAGCCCGTGCGGTCCGAGACGCGCGCGGCCTGCTGCATGTTGTGGGTCACGATGACGATCGTGTAGCTCTCCTTGAGCTGGTGCACGAGGTCCTCGATCGCGAGCGTCGAGATGGGATCGAGCGCGGAGCACGGCTCGTCCATCAGCAGCACGCTCGGCTCCACCGCGATGGCCCGCGCGATGCACAGCCGCTGCTGCTGACCGCCCGAGAGGCTCGAGCCGGGCCG
>JAAYZM010000374.1 GCA_012514835.1 Actinomycetales bacterium | reverse complement strand
CTGCAGGACGAGGCGGTCCCGCACCGCATCACGAGCATCGTCGCCGCAGGCCGCGCCCTGGTCTGAGTCGGAGGTTCGCCAGCCTGGACTGGCTCACGGGCCCCAGCGTCGCGTGAGGCGGTGGTACAGGGCGTCGACGTCGCGGATGCGTCGCGCTCGCCCGTTGCGCGCGCACTCGTCGAGAAAGCCGACGACGGCGGAGATGTTGGTCGCCATCTCCCGCAGGTCGATGCGCAGCGGGGGCCCGTCACGCCGCTCGACGCGCACCACCGACCCCCACATCGCGTCCACCCGGACCAGCTGCGTCCAGGGCACCCGGACCGCGCGCCACCCGGTTCGGTAGGTGAATCCGGCGTCGTCGATCACGAGCTGCCCGGCCGACCAGCCCGTGAGCGTCCCGAGCAGCGGCGCGAGGAGGACGAGCGTCAGCACCGCACCGCCGACGACGGCGAGCACAGGCCACTGCCCCACGAAGCGGAACGTCGTCACGGCGGCACTCACGGCGAACCCGAGCCCGCTCACCGCAGCGAGCCAGGACCGGAGGCGAGCGCGTCCCAGCGTTGCGCGCGTGACACCGTCCTTCGACTCCGTGACGAGCGGTCGACCGATCACCCTGCGGTCCTCCCCGGACACGTAGAGCAGCGCGGTCCCCGACAGGACGGCCGTGACGACCCCTAGGAGCGCCGCGATCCCGAGCGGACCCGGCCCGACGTAGCCGCGCAGCGCACCGCCACCGACCACCACACCCAAGACGCACAGCAGTCCGAGCGCACGCACCGAGTGATACCCCAGCAGCGCTCGCCTCGTGACGTCGCTGCCCGTCGCACGCCACACGGGAACCCACGGGTCGAGGTCCAGGCGGCGCACGTCCTCGAGCCCCGAGTCCTCCCCGACCGCCCACACCGCCCGGCGGCGCACGACGGGCGTCAGGCTCTGGTGGCGAAGTCGCGCGGTGACGGCCTCGGAGTCGGCAAGCTCGGCACGATCCTCGGGGTGCGCCGCGTAGTGGAGCACGAGGCGGGCCGCGTCCGTGGGGAGCACGCCCCAACCACGCAAGCGCAGCACCACCTCGCGCGCACCGTCCTCGAAGTCCTCGAGCGGGCGCGAGCCGGGCACCCAGCGGTCCACGATCAGCCGCAGCTCACCGAGGGACTCGTCGACGCGCACCTCGCGCACGGCGTCCCACTCCACCGCGACGCGGGCGCTCCGCCGCCGGTAGCGCACCCCCTCCGGGTCGAGGGTCAGGTTGCCCGGCACCTGGTGTCCCGTGAGCGCCGCGACGGGCTGGATCGCCAGGCCTCCGATCGCCACGAGGCCCACCAGGAAGCTCACCGGGTTGTCGAGCACACCCACGAGAAGAAGTCCGAGCACGAGCAGCGAGAGGCTCCCCACGGCGGCCGACGAAGCCCAGAACTCCCCGCACGGTCGCACGATCACGGTGGCCGCGTCACCGTCCTCACCCGAGCCCCGCACGCTGGCGTGCCCGCGGTGGCCCAGGAGGGCAATGGCGAGGACGGAGGCCGCGAGCAGGGCCAGCGGGATGGTCAGCGGCCACGTCCTTGGGCTCGTGGCGGCAAGCACGGCGAGCGCGAGCAGAGGCACGGTACCTGGCAGCAGGGTGCGCAGCAGGCGGGCACGCGCCGCCTCGCGGGCTTCGCCCAGGAGCACGCGGACGTCCGTCACGCGGGACACGCTAGCGGCAGGGCTACCCACGCGGGTCAGCCCCTACCCCCTCACACGACACGGCGGCGCGTGAGGCGGTGGTGGAGCGCGCTGACGTCACGCAGGTCCGGCGCTCGGCCGTGCCGTGCGCACTCGTTGAGGAGGGTGACGACGGCTGACGAGTCCGTCGCCATCGCCCGCACGTCGATGCGCAGCGGGGGGCCGTCACGTCGCTCGACACGCACCACCGACCCCCACATCGCGTCCGCCCGGACCAGCTGCGCCCACGGCACGGATGCCGTCGATGTCCCCGAGCGGTACGTCAGTGCGTGATTGTCGAGCACGAGCTCCCCGACGTACCACCGGCCTGCGATTCGGGCTGCCAGAGGGACGAGCAAGCCGCACGCCACCCCGGCGCCTGCCACCACGGCCAGCGTGGGCAACGTCTCGGAGAAGCGCGCCGTGACCGCCACGACCGCGCAGGCGAAGCCCGCCCCGGCGACGACGGCTGCCGTGGATCGGCGGGCACCGCGGCGCAGCACCACGCCGTCGCCGGTCGTCAATGCCGCCAGCGGCGGACCGACACCACCCCGCCCCTGCCCCGAGGAGGCAGCAAGAGTCGTCAGTGCGACAGCTCCCGTGCCGACACCGAGGCCCGCGATTGCACCCCACCACCCTGGGCCAACGAGCACGAGCATGAACACGGCGAGCAGGATCCCCGCCATCCCGGGGACGAAGATGACTCGCATCCGGAATGCCTCGGAGAACTCCTCCGTGAGCTCCTTGCCCCGCACGGGCACCTCCGGGTCGGTGTCGGAGCGCAGGTCCTCCTCGGCGCCGGTGTCCTGGCCCACCGTCCAGCTCGCACGACGGTGATGAACGGGCAGCGCACGCAAGGAGTCCAGTCTCGCCGAGATCGCGGCCGGGTCCCCCGCGTCGCGCCGGAAGCCACGATCGTTCGCCAGCTCGAGGATCAGCCGTGCGACATCCGTCGGGAGGATCCCCCACTCGCTCAGACCCAGCACGAGATCGCCGTCGCGCAGCTTGGCGCGCTTGTCCGCGAGCGTCGGGGAGTCAGGGGCCAGGGTGAGACGTACCTCGGCGAGTGGCTCATCGACGTGCACGGCCACGACGTCGTCCCACGCGAGCGCCACGCGCACGGTGGACTGATGGAATCGGAGGCCGCCGTCGTGGAACGCGAGCTCCCCCGCGTGCGCCTTCCCGGTCAGGGCCCCGACGGCGGGGAGGGCGAGCACCAGCGCGATGGCCACGCCGAACGGCGCAGCGATGAGCTCGCGGGGACCCGGATCATCCACGAGCGACACGGAGACCCCGGCGATGACGAGGAGGGCGAATCCGCCCAGGAGCGTCCAGGAGGCGCGGAACCCGCCGGTCGGCTTGCGCAGGATGCTCACGCGACCGCCGTCCTCGTCGAGGGTCCCTCGGACGGGGGATCGGCGTCGCGGGTGCCGCAGGAGCCCGACGCAGGCCCCGGCTGCGGCCATCCCGAACGCCCACACCCCCAGACCGACAGCGACCCCCACGGCGCCCGCGCCTCGACCGGCGAGCGGCAAGGCGGTGAACACCCACACCCCGAGCACGGTGAAGAGCATCGTCGCCGGCACGACGCGCCGCCGCACGCGAGCACGCGCATCGGCGTTCGACTCAAGAACGAGCCCCCGGACGTCCGTCACGGCCGTCACGGTACCGGCCATGACCGGACACGAGCGGCGTCGAGGAGGACTACCGTCCGTGCGGCCGCCACAGGACGAGCGCGCCGTCGCTGCGGGGCGGGCGCTGGCCGCGGGGCATGACCCGGACCTCACCCGCGGAGCCGGCCGAGAACACGCGCCGGCCCGGCTCCACGATCTCCCGCAGCGCCTCGACCTGCGCGCGCAGCCGCTCGACCTCCGTCTCGAGGGCGAGGATCCGCTTGATGCCCGCGAGGTTGATGCCCTCCTCGACGGAGAGCCGCTGGACCTCGCGCAGGATCGCGACGTCCCGCAGCGAGTAGCGCCGCCCCCGCCCGGGAGCGCGAACGGGCGAGACGATGCCGAGCCGGTCGTACTGCCGCAGGGTCTGCGGGTGCATCCCGGCGAGCTCGGCCGCGACCGAGATGACGAACACGCGATCGTCGACGGACGGCACGGCCCCTCCTCTACTCGGCCACTACTCGGCGGCCTTGGCGAACAGGTCGGCGCGCGGGTCGGCACCCTCGGTCGCCGCGGCGAACGCCTCGACGGCCGCCTTGGCATCCTTGTCGAGCTTCTGCGGCACGGCCACCTGGAGCGTGACGAGGAGGTCACCTCCCGCGACGCCCTTGCCGCGGGCACGCAGCACCCTGCCCGACGGCGTCCCGGCGGGCACCTTGAGCTTCACGGTGCCGCCGTCGAGGGTGGGCACGGTGATCTGGGTGCCGAGCGCCGCCTCGGGGAACGTCACGGGCACGGTGATGCGCAGGTTCTTCCCGTCGAGGGCGAACACGGGGTGCGGGGTGACGTGCACGGTAACCACGAGGTCCCCGGGCTCACCGCCACCCTCGCCGGGCCGCCCCTTGCCGCGCAGGCGGATCTTCTGGCCGTCCTGCACGCCCGCGGGGATGCGAGCGTTGACGATGCGCCCCTCGATCGACAGCGCGACGGTCGAGCCTTCTGCGGCCTGCCGGAAGGGCAGGGTCGTCGCGGCGCCGACGTCGGCCCCCTTGCGCGGCGCGGCGCGGAATCCCCCGCCGCCGAACATGCCGCCCAGGATGTCCTCGAAACCGCCCCCGCCGCCCTGGGTGTAGCGCACGCGCGTGCCGCCGGGGCCACCCGCGCCGGGCCCGGCGCCGCCGCCGAACAGCCCGCCGAAGATGTCCTCGAACCCGCCACCACCGCCGCCGGGCGCGCTGAACCGCGCACCGCCGGCGAAGGCCCGCACCTGGTCGTACTGCTGGCGCTGCTCGGCGTCGGACAGCACGGCGTACGCCTCGCCGACCTCCTTGAACCGCGCCTCGGCCTTCGCGTCGCCGGGGTTGTGGTCCGGGTGGAGCTCGCGCGCGAGCTTGCGGTAGGCCTTCTTGATGGCGGCCTGGTCGGCGTCCTTGGGCACGCCGAGGACCTTGTAGAAGTCCTTCTCGATCCAGTCCTGGCCGGTCATCTCACCTCGATCCTCGGTGGCCTACGGGTGGGGCGGGTCTCACTCCTCGGGGTCGACAACGGCCACGCGGGCCGCGCGGACGATCCGCTCGCCGGCCCGGTGCCCCGCCTGGAGCACCTCGCTCACCGTGGTCTCGGTGACGTCCGGGGAGTGGGAGTGCAAGAGCGCCTCGTGCACGTTCGGGTCGAAGGGCTCGCCCTTGGCCCCGTAGCGCTCCCAGCCGAACTTCGTGAGCACGCCCTCGAACTTCTCGGCGATCGCCGCGAACGGGGTGCCCTCGGCGAGCTCGCCGTGCGTGCGCGCCGAGTCGAGGTCGTCGAGCACCGGGAGGAACGCCTCGACGAACGCCACGACGGTGAGGTCGCGGGCCACGAGGCGGTCACGGTCGACGCGCTTGCGGTAGTTGACGTACTCCGCCTGGAGCCGCTGGAGGTCGTCCGTGCGCTCCGCGAGCTGCGCCCGCAGCGCGGTCGCCTCGTCGGTGTCGCCCGCGCCGGGGGCGTCGTCGTCGGACACGGTCTCGGGCGAGACGGGGGCGGGCGCCCCGCCGTCGGTGCTGTCCGACGGCGGGACGTTCGCGTCCTCGGGAGTGGTGGGGATGTCGGGGTCGGTCACTTGGACTCGTCCTCGTCCTCGTCCACGATCTCGGCGTCGACGATGTCCTCGTCGTCCTCGGCCTCGGGAGACGACGGCGCCTCGTCGGTGCCGGCCTCGCCCGCGGCGGCGTCGGCCGCGTAGACGGCCTCACCGATCTTCTGGCTCACGGTGTTGAGCGTGGCCACCGAGGTCTTCACGGCCTCGATGTCCTCGCCCTCGAGCGCCGTCTTGACGGCCGCGATCGCCTCGTTGACCTCGGTCTTGACGTCCTCGGAGACCTTGTCGCCGTTGTCCGCGAGCACCTTCTCCGTGGAGTAGACGAGGTTCTCGGCCTGGTTGCGGACCTCGGCCTCCTCGCGG
>JAAYZM010000373.1 GCA_012514835.1 Actinomycetales bacterium | reverse complement strand
CTTGAAGCGGTCGCGCGCCGGGGCGAAGGTGGCGCGCTCGCGCAGGTCGCGCGCGTCGTCCACACCACCGTGCGACGCCGCGTCGATCTCGACCACGTCGAGGCTGCCCGGCCCGCCGCGCGCGAGCTCGACGCACGAGGGGCACGCCCCGCACGGGGTGTCCGTGGGGCCCTGCGCACAGTTCAGGCAGCGGGCCAGCACGCGCGCCGAGGTCGTCTTCCCGCAGCCGCGCGGGCCCGAGAACAGGTAGGCGTGGTTGACCCGACCGCTGCGCAGCGCCTGCTGCAGCGGGCCGGTCACGTGCTCCTGGCCCACCATCTCGGCGAACGTCTCGGGCCGGTAGCGGCGGTACAGGGCGGTGGTCACAGGAGAACCCTAGGCGTCCAGGCCGACACCCGTCACCGGGTCGCCCACCGGCGGTGGATCACCGCCGCAAGAACCGCCGCGCCACACCGTTGCCGAGGAACTGCGCGGCCTGGACGATCACCACGATGATCGCGACGGCCACGAACGTGACCTCCCAGTTGAAGCGCTGGTACCCGTGCCGGATCGCGAAGTCGCCCAGCCCGCCGCCGCCGATCAGCCCGGCCATCGCGGACATGTCGATCACGCCGATGAACAAGAACGTGAAGGCGAGCACGAGCGGGCCCAGGGTCTCGGGGATGATCACGGTGCGGATGATCCGCAGCCGCGAAGCGCCCATCGAGCGGGCCGCCTCGACCACGCCCGGGTCGAGCGCCACGAGGTTCTGCTCCACGAGCCGCGAGAAGGCGAAGGACGCCATGATCGACATCGGGAAGATCACCGCCTCCGTGCCGATCGACTTGCCCACCACGGCCACCGTCACGGGCCAGATGGCCGTGATGAAGATGATGAACGGGATGGGCCGCACGAGGTTCACGAGCACGTTGAGCACCGTGTAGACGCCGCGCGAGGCGAACAGCCCGCCGCGCCGCGTGACATAGAGCCCGATGCCCATGAGGGTGCCGAACACCGCGGCGACCGCGAGCGCGACCCCCACCATGTAGAGCGTGTCGCCGATCGCCTCGAGCAGCAGCGGCTGCAGGTACTCCCAGTCGGTCGCGCGCCTCACCACTTCTTCCTCCTGCCGAACACGGCCGCGAACGCGGCCCCGAACCCGCCCTTGCCGAGCAGCAGGGCTTCTTGAGCCGCCCGAGTGCGCGCCTCCGTTTCCAGCGCGTCGCCTTCCCCGTGCGTCTCGCCGTCGGACACACCTTGTCCGACGGCGGGCCCCCCGGCCCCCTCGGACGCCCGCGGCCCGACGGCGTCCGGGTCAGCCTTCGGGTCTGCGGCGGTGCCGAGGTCGAGCACGCTGCTGGTCCGGGCGAGGTCGGAGATGAACGCCGCGATCTCGTCGTCGGACCCCGTCAGCTCGAGGGTGAGCGAGCCGTAGGGCCGCTCGGCGATCTCCGTGATGCCGCCGTAGACGACGCTCCCCTCGACGGGGTGCTCGCGCAGGGCGCGGGTGAGGTCACCAGCCGAGCCGCCGTCCTCGCGCACGCCCACCGTGACGATGCGCCCGGGGTGCCGGCGTCGGAGGCGTTCGAGGGCCGCGGGGCTCGGGCGGTCCCGCAGGGCCGTCGCGACGAAGCGCCGCGTGGCCGGGTGTTGCGGGTTGGCGAACACCTCGTACACGCCCCCGTGCTCCACGACCTTGCCGCGCTCCATGACGGCCACGCGGTCGCACGCGTACTTGACCACGTCCATCTCGTGCGTGATGACCACGATGGTCACGCCCAGCTCGGCGTTGACGCGGCGCAGCAGGTTGAGGACGTCCTGCGTGGTCTCGGGGTCGAGCGCGGACGTCGACTCGTCCGCGAGGAGGATCTTGGGGTTCGTGGCGAGCGCCCGCGCGATGCCCACGCGCTGCTTCTGCCCGCCCGAGAGCTGGGAGGGGTACTGGCGCGCCTTGTCCGTGAGGCCCACGAACTCGAGCAGCTCGGCCACGCGCTCGGCGCGGCGCGCTCTGGGCCAGCCCGCGACCTCGAGCGGGTAGGCGACGTTGCCCGCGACGGTGCGCGAGGACAGCAGGT
>JAAYZM010000372.1 GCA_012514835.1 Actinomycetales bacterium | reverse complement strand
GGCGACTGCGCCGGCATGGCCGCGGACCTGTTCGAGTCCTACGCCGTGACCCTCGTGGCCGCGCTGATCCTCGGCAAGGCCGCGTTCGGCGAGCACGGGCTCGTGTTCCCGCTCATCGTCACCGCGATCGGTGCGCTCGTCGCCGCGCTCGGCGTCATCATCACCAAGGTGCGCGGCACCGAGTCGGGGCTCACGGCCATCAACCGCGGCTTCTACATCTCCGCGCTCGTGGGCGCGGGGCTCGCGTCCGTCGCGGCCTACGTGTACCTGCCCTCGACGTTCGCCGCTCTCGGTGACGGCCCGCTCGCCGACCACGCGGGCGACCCGCGACTGATCGCCTCGCTCGCTGTGGTGATCGGCGTCGTCCTCGCCGGCATCATCCTCTGGGTCACCGGCTACTTCACGGGCACCGAGTCCAAGCCGACCCTGCACGTCGCACGCACCTCCCTCACGGGCGCGGCCACCGTGGTGCTCTCCGGCATCGGGGTGGGCTTCGAGTCCGCCGTCTACACCGCGGGCATCATCGCCGCCGCGATCCTCGGCACGTTCCTCCTCGCGGGCGGCTCGATCTCCCTCGCGCTGTTCCTCGTGGCGCTCGCGGGCTGCGGCCTGCTCACCACGGTGGGCGTCATCGTCGCGATGGACACCTTCGGGCCGGTGAGCGACAACGCCCAGGGCATCGCGGAGATGTCCGGGGACGTCACCGAGGAGGGCGCGCAGATCCTCACCGAGCTCGACGCCGTGGGCAACACCACCAAGGCCGTCACGAAGGGCATCGCGATCGCCACGGCCGTGCTCGCCGCGACCGCGCTGTTCGGCTCGTACGCGGACGCCGTGTCCTCCTCGTTGCGCGAGGTGGGTCAGGCGATCGAGGAGAGCGACGTCGTGGCCGCGATGCTCGAGTACTCGATCATCTCGCCCGTCACTCTCGTGGGCGTGATCCTCGGTGGCGCCACCGTGTTCCTCTTCTCGGGCTTGGCCATCGACGCCGTGACCCGGGCCGCGGGCGCCATCGTGTTCGAGGTGCGCCGCCAGTTCAAGGAGCACCCCGGCATCATGACGGGCGAGACCCGCCCCGAGTACGGCAAGGTCGTGGACATCTGCACGCGCGACTCGCTGCGCGAGCTCGCCACGCCCGGTCTCCTCGCGGCCTTCGCGCCGATCGCCGTGGGCTTCGGCCTCGGGGTGGGCCCGCTCGCCGGCTTCCTCGGTGGGGCCATCGCGACGGGTGTCCTCATGGCCGTGTTCCTCGCCAACTCCGGCGGCACGTGGGACAACGCCAAGAAGATCGTCGAGGACGGCCACTACGGCGGCAAGAACTCGCCCGCCCACGAGGCCGTCGTCATCGGTGACACCGTCGGTGACCCGTTCAAGGACACCGCGGGCCCCGCGATCAACCCGCTCATCAAGGTCATGAACCTCGTGGCGCTGCTCATCGCGCCCGCGATCGTCGTGATCTCCACAGGTGACGGCGCCAACCACGTGCTGCGCATCACGATCGCGGTCGTGGCTGCCCTCGTGGCGTTCGGCGCGGTCATCTACTCGCGGCTCTACGCGGCGAAGGTCGACCGGCAGTCGAAGCTCGGCCTGCCCGACGAGTCGGACCTCATCGACGTCGTCTGACCCGCTTCTCCCCGCCCAGTTCGGTGCTCTTGCGCCAGTTCGTACATCGGGAAGTACGAACTCGCGCGGGAGCACCGAACTCGGCGCCTTCTGATCGAGGTCGCAGACGGCGCGAGAGGATGGGGCGGTGATCCTGGACCAGCAGCTCGTCGATGCCCTGCGCGCGGACCTCGAGGCCGCTCGCTACACCGTCTCCGCGGTCCAGGAGCTGCTCGGCCCCGTGGCGACCGCGGCCCTCGGGCGGGAGCGGGCCCTGCCCGCCCTGCGCGTGACCGAGGGCTCGGCCGACCCGCTCGCAGTCCTCGTGCGGACGTTCGTGCTGGGCCGCCCCACCTCGCGCGCCGCCCTCGACGCGGC
>JAAYZM010000044.1 GCA_012514835.1 Actinomycetales bacterium | reverse complement strand
GTGCCCCCGAAGTAGTCGTAGCCCCACACCTCCTGGAGCAGCTGGGCGCGCGTGAACACCCGGCCCGGGTGCTGCACGAGGTACTTGAGGAGCTCGAACTCCTTGTACGTCAGGTCCAGAGCGCGCCCGCGCAAGCGTGCGGTGTAGCCGCCCGCGTCGATGGTCAGCTCGCCCGCGGAGATCTCCTCCTCCGCGTCGCCGCCCCGCTCGCTCACGGCGCGCTCGATCGCGAGCCGGAACCGGGCCTCGACCTCCGCGGGGCTCGCGTGCGCGAGGATCACGTCGCTCGCCCCCCACTCGGCGTTGACCACCGTGAGGCCGCCCTCCGTGAGGATGAGGATGAGCGGGGTGTCGAGGCCCGTGGCGCGCAGCAAGCGGCACGTGGTGCGCGCGGCGACGAGGTCCGTGCGGCCGTCCAGCAGGACGAGGTCCGCGTCCGGGGCGTCGATCAGCGCGCTCGGCTCGACGGGAAGGACGCGCACACGGTGCGACAGGAGCCCGAGCGCAGGCAGAACTTCCACCGAACCCCCGTTGGCCGGTGTCAGGAGCAGCAAGTCCGCCACGGCTCTCCTTCCCAGCGCGTCGAGGGATACGGTACCGCCCGCACCACCGGGTTCGGTGCTCACCGTCCACATCTGCGACACTCGTGCGCGTGCCGACGTCGTGGAGGGGTGGAACATGGATGCGCTGACCCGCGCCGTGCTCACGACCGCCGCCGCGATCTCGCTGGCCGCGGCCGCCTATGTGTCCGAGTGGGCGCTGATCGGCGTCGCGGCCCTCGCGGTGCTCGTCGTGGCCCTCGGCTGGCCCGCCCTCCTGGACCTGCCCGCGCGCCTCGGCTCGCGGTTCGTGGTGGCGCTCTCGGGACTCGGGGCGCTCGCCGTCATCACCTTCACGGACGGTGAACCGTTCTTGCGGGACCTGCCCGTGGTGCTGGCCCTCGCGGTGCTGCTCTCGTTCGTGAGCGAGCTCATGCGGCCCGACGGGCGCGTGCGCATGGTCGAGTCCGTCGCGGGCACCGTGTGCGGGGTTCTCGTCGTCCTCGCCGCCGCGGGGTGGATCTCCGCGGGACGGACCGTCGGAGGGACGTCGCTCGTGGTGGTGGCCGCCGTTGCCCTCGCCGTCGGCACGGCGACCTCCGTGGTGCCCTTCTCCCCGTGGCTCGGCCTCACGGTCGCCGTGCTCGCGAGCGGTGCCGTCGCGTTCGGTCTCGCCTTCGTGCTCCCGGACGTCACGCCCCTCGCGGGCGGGCTCATCGGCGTCGCGGTCGGGGTGCTCGGCGCCACGCTGCGCGAGGTGTTTGACCGCATGCCGACACTGTCCTTGCGTTCGGCCGCCGCGGCGGCGATCGTCGTCCCCGTGACCGTCACGGGAACCCTCGTGTACGTCGTGGGCCGGCTCCTCGTCGGCTGACGTGCTCGAGAACGCGCTGCTCTTGCTCGCCGTGCTCGCCCTCGCCGGGGTGCTCGGTGCGCTGTGGCGCGCGCGCAACGGGGTGGCGCGGCGGGTCGCCCCGGGGACCGTCGTCGGACCCGAGACCCTCGGCGCCCCGCTCGAGGCTCACGTGACTCTCGTGCAGGTGTCGTCTCGGACGTGCGCGACGTGCCCGCCCACCGCGCGGGCCCTCGCCGAGGTCGCGGACGCCCGCCCGGAGGTCGCCGTCGTGCACGCCCTCGCCGAGGAACGGCTCGAGCTGGTGCGCGTGCTCGACGTGACCCGCACCCCCACCGTGGTCGCGCTCGACGCGCACGGTCGGGTCCTCGCGCGGGCCTCGGGCGCCATGCGTCCCGCCCAGGTCGAGTCGCTGCTCGAGTCCTGTCTCGAGCCGCTCGCCGCGCGCTGACGCTGCCGGGACCACCGGCGCGGGCCACGGACGGGCGGCCCGCCGTCGACCCCGCCACCCCTCGTCAAGGAGAACCACCATGTCTGCACCCACCTCGCCCGCCACGGGCGGCATCGACCCGCGCGGCCCCCGCTTCGGCGCGGGCGTCACGGCCGTCCTGCTCGCCGTCGTCCTGCTGCTCGGCGCCACCACGGCCGGAGGCGCGCTGCTCGCCGTGATCGCCGCGCTCTTCGCCCTCGGCGCCGCGCGCGGCGCGCAGGGCACCGTCCAGGGGCTCGTGTTCCGCACGTTCGTGCGCCCGCGGCTCGCGCCGCCCGCCGAGCTCGAGGACCCGGCACCGCCGCGCTTCGCGCAGACGGTGGGCCTCGTCATCACGGGCCTCGGGGCGCTGCTCGGGCTCACGGTCGCGCCCGTGGCGATCCCCGTCGCGGCCGCGATCGCCCTCGTGGCGGCGTTCCTCAACGCCGCGTTCGGCTTCTGCCTCGGGTGCGAGATCTACGTGCGGCTCGTGCGGCTGCGCGCGCCCGCGCCCGTCGCGTGAGGTCCTAGTAGACGAGCGCCTGGGTGCGCGGGGCGAGGACTTCCTCGACGAACACGGCGGAGCCTGCGATCCGGATGCCCGGGAGCAGGTCCTCCTCCGTGAGCTCGCGCCGCGCCGCGCACTGCGTGCACACCGTGACCGAGCCGCCCTCGAGGACGGCCTCGAG
>JAAYZM010000371.1 GCA_012514835.1 Actinomycetales bacterium | reverse complement strand
CGGCGCGCCCTTGCCGTTCCAGCCTGACCTCGTGAGCATCCTCGACCTGCTCGACGATGCCACCGTGCGCGCCGCATGGCAGTCCGTCCCCGCTGAGATGCGCACCGACCTCACCGCGTGGTTCTCGGGTGAGCGCAACGGCTCGCTCGCGATGGCCCTCGACGCTGCCGCCCAAGGCCCCGTCTCGGTGCTCGCGCTCGGCCTTGCGCTCGACGTCCTGTGGCCCGAAGGGGCCCTCGACGAGACCTCCGACCAGGTGCTCGCGCGTGGGCGGATCGAGACACACATCTCGGGTCGACCCGTCGACGCGCACGCCGCCCGCACCTACGCCTCGACCGCTCGCTCGCTCGTGGTGCGCATGGAGTCCCTCGGTGACCCCGCCGTGCCTGACGTCATGCAACAGGCCGAGGCGCTCCTGGCGGACCTCGGCTGGCAGCAGGGTGCCCAGTGGTCGACAGTCCTTCCCGCGGGGCTCACTGCGCGACTGCGCGCGCTCGCCGACGCGCTCCAGTTCACGAGCTCGGCAGACCTGCTCGACCGCATGGCCAACGTCGAGGGGGCGCTCACAGAGCTGCTCCAGCACGACCTCGCCCGCCCCCACGACAAGCGGATCGAAGCTGCCCGCATGGCGGTGCGCCTCGCGCGATGGATCTGCACCCACGAAGCAGGCACCACCGCGGTGCCTGAGTCCCTCGGGGCGAGCCTTGCCGACTATCTCGACGACGGCGCCTGGGTCGACAGAGCCGTCGCACTCGTCTGGGACGGGACGACCGACCCCGTGGTCGCGGCGAGCTATCGCACGGTGCTCGACGCGGTCGCGGCCCTGCGACGAGCCCAGGACAACCGCGCAGCACAGCTCCTCGCAGAGGCGACGCACCGTGACGAAGCGCCGACGGGCGCCGTCCTCATCGAGCACGTGCTCGAGCACGTCGTGACCCCGATCGCCAAGTCGCACCGCCCGCTCGTGATCCTCCTCGACGGGATGAGCGCTCCCGTCGCGACCGAGATTGCCGAGGCAGTCGCCGCCGACACCTGGGTCGAAGCAGTTCCCGAGGGGCGCGGTGCACGACTGCCCGTGCTCGCCGCCCTGCCCACCCTCACGAAGCACTCCCGCACCGCCTTCTTCACCGGAGAGCTCGGTGACGGCGCGCAGGCCGCCGAGCGTGCCGCGATGACGTCGCGCTTCGGCGCACCCCTGTTCCACAAGGACGCGCTGCGCGCGCCCGGGGGAGAAGCGCTCAACGCGGCGGTGATCGCCGCGATCAACGACCCCAAGATCGCCGTCGTCGGCGCCGTCCTCAACACGATCGACGACGCACTCGACAAGCAGGACCCCGGCGGCACCCGGTGGGGCCTCGACAACATCCAGCACCTGCGCCACCTGCTCGACGCTGCCGCCCTCGCCGGACGCGCCGTCGTCCTCACCTCCGACCACGGGCACGTGGTCGAACGCGGCAGCGAGGCCCGCCCCACTCCCGGCGCCGACGCCCGGTGGCGGTCCTCTGGAACCGGCCCCGTCGCGGACGGGGAGGTCCTCGTGCGTGGGCGGCGCGTCGCCGGGGGAGAAGCCGTCCTGGCCTGGCGCGAGGACCTGCGCTACACGAGCCTGCGCTCGGGCT
>JAAYZM010000370.1 GCA_012514835.1 Actinomycetales bacterium | reverse complement strand
GACGCTCGTGGACGGCACGGTCCGCACGCTCGACCTCGTCGACGCGATCACCACCGCGGTGGACGAGAACGTCTCCGACGAGGACCTGCGCCGCATCGAGGAGGCCGCGTGCCCCACGTGCGGCTCGTGCTCGGGCATGTTCACGGCCAACTCGATGAACTGCCTCACCGAGGCGATCGGCCTGTCGCTGCCGGGCAACGGCTCGGTCCTCGCGACGCACACGGCGCGCAAGGCGCTCTACGAGAACGCGGGCGCCCTCACCGTCGAGATCGCGAAGCGGTACTACGACGACGACGACGAGTCGGTGCTGCCGCGCAACATCGCGACCCGTGAGGCCTTCGAGAACGCGATGGCGCTCGACGTGGCGATGGGCGGGTCCACCAACACGATCCTGCACCTGCTCGCCGCTGCCCACGAGGCCGGTGTCGACTTCGGGCTCGACGAGATCGACGCCGTCTCGCGCCGCGTCCCGTGCCTCGCGAAGGTCGCCCCGAACGTCGCCTACGGGCGCACGTACTACATGGAGGACGTCCACCGGGCCGGCGGCATCCCCGCGATCCTGGGCGAGCTCTACCGGGGCGGCATGCTCAACACCGAGGTGCACTCCGTGCACTCGCCGTCGCTCGAGGGCTGGCTCAAGGAGTGGGACGTGCGCGGGGGCTCGCCGTCGGACACCGCGAGCGAGCTGTTCTACGCCGCGCCCGGGTGCGTGCGCTCGGCCACCGCGTTCTCCCAGTCCGAGCGCTGGGCGGCCCTCGACCTCGACGCCGAGCACGGCTGCATCCGTGACGCCGAGCACGCCTACTCCGCCGACGGCGGGCTCGCCGTGCTGCGCGGCAACCTCGCCGTCGACGGCTGCGTCGTCAAGACGGCGGGAGTGGACCCCTCGATCTGGACCTTCTCCGGGCCGGCCGTCGTGTGCGAGTCCCAGGAGGAGGCCGTCGACAAGATCCTGCGCAAGCACGTCAAGGAAGGCGACGTGGTGGTGATCCGCTACGAGGGGCCGCGCGGCGGGCCGGGCATGCAGGAGATGCTCTACCCGACGTCCTTCCTCAAGGGACGCGGGCTCGGCAAGGCGTGCGCGCTCATCACGGACGGCCGGTTCTCCGGCGGGACGTCGGGCCTGTCGATCGGGCACGTCTCGCCCGAGGCCGCCGCGGGCGGCGACATCGCCCTGGTCGAGGACGGGGACATCATCGCGATCGACATCCCGGGGCGTTCGATCCGCCTCGAGGTGGACGATGCGGAGCTGGACCGCCGTCGGGCAACTCTCGAGGCCGCGGGCGGCTACCGCCCCGTGTCCCGTGAGCGCGAGGTCTCCCAGGCCCTGCGCGCCTACGCCGCGATGGCGACCTCGGCAGACCGCGGCGCCGTCCGCGACCTGTCCTTCCTCGACCGCTGACCACCCCCCGGGCCACCTCACCCCCTCGCGAGGTAGTGAACTTCGCGCGAGGTAGTGACCTCTTAGTCACTACCTCGCGCGTTCCTCACTACCTCGCGGAGAGGATGCGGGGGTGGAGGGTGCCCGGCTAAGGGAGGTGCAGGGGGGTGTGGGTCGGGGGGACGCGTTCCGCCTCGGGTGGGGCGAGCGGCGGGGTGCCGGCGCCGAAGGGGCGGCCGCCCAGGGCGTCGCGGCCGTGCGGGCGCAGCCAGCCAGACAGGTCCGGCCCGCGCGGGATGATCTGCGTCGGGTTGATGTCGGTGTGGACCACGTAGTAGTGCTCCTTGATCTGCGCGAAGTCCACGGTGTCCCCGAACCCCGGCGTCTGGAACAGGTCGCGCGCGTAGGCCCACAGCGCGGGCATCTCGGAGAGCTTGTTCCGGTTGCACTTGAAGTGGCCGTGATAGACGGCGTCGAAGCGGACGAGCGTGGTGAACAGCCGCACGTCCGCCTCCGTGATCGAGCCGCCCATGAGGAAACGCCGGGCCGTCAGCCGCTCCTCGAGCCAGTCGAGCGCGGTCCACAGCCGCTCGTACGCGGCGTCGTACGCCTCCTGGGATCCGGCGAAGCCGCACCGGTACACCCCGTTGTTGACCTCGGTGAAGATGCGGCGATTGACGTCGAACATCTCGTCGAGGAGGTGCTCGGGCAGCAGGTCCAGCGCGCCCGGCCGGTGGTGCGCGGTCCACTCGGTCGAGAAGTCGAGCGTGATCTGCGCGAAGTCGTTGGTGACCACCTGACCGGTGGGTACGTCCACGATCGCGGGCACGGTGATGCCGCGCGGGTAGTCCGGGAACCGCGCGAAGTACGCCTCCTGGAGCCGCTCGATTCCGAGCACGGGGTCGCGCCCGTCCGGGTCGAGGTCGAAGGTCCACGAGCGGGCGTCGTGCGTGGGCCCAGGCTGGCCCAGCGAGATGGCGTCCTCGAGCCCGAGCAGCCGGCGCACGATCACCGAGCGGTTCGCCCACGGGCACGCCCGCGCCGCGACGAGCCGGTACCGCCCGGGCTCGACCGGGTAGCCCTCCGCGCCGTCCCGCGTGATCCGCGTGGTGATGTAGCGGGTGTCCCGCTCGAACTCCTTGCCCTTGACCGTGTAGGTCCCACCCTGGGAGTGCTCGGGGCGTTCTGTGGCGTCCATCGCACCAGCCTAGGAGACCGCGCGCGCCGGGTGCCCGGTCGCCAGGGGGCGCCGTCGTCGGCGGAAGGTCTGTACCGGAAGCAAGGCGAGGTCCGACGACGGCGGACGTGAGGTGACCCACACCCAGACGCCCGGCGCCGGTGCGCGGCCTACGCTGGTGCGATGCGAGGCGAGTACAAGGTTCCCGGTGGCAAGCTCGTGGCGGTCGACGTCGAGGTCGCGGACGGGCGCATCACGCGCGCGGCCGTGAGCGGCGACTTCTTCCTCGAGCCGGACGACGCGCTCGAGGCGATCGACGGCGCGCTGCTCGGCATGCCGGAGACGGCAGGGGTGACCCAGCTCGCGCACGTGATCGAGTCGGTCCTGGCGGACGACGTGGTCATGGTGGGCTTCGACGCGGAGGCCGTCGCGATCGCGGTGCGTCGGGCGCTCGGGCACGCGACGCGCTGGGAGGACCACACGTTCGAGATCGTGCACGAGGGCCCGCAGAGCCCTGCGATGCACATGGCGCTCGACCAGGCGCAGGCCGAGGCCGTGGGCGCGGGGGAGCGCGGGCCCACGCTGCGGATCTGGGAGTGGGGTGGCCCCGCCGTGGTGATCGGCTCGTTCCAGTCGCTGCGCAACGAGGTGGACGCCGAGGGTGCCGAGCGGCACGGTATCGAGGTGGTGCGCCGTATCTCGGGTGGCGGGGCGATGTTCATCGAGCCCGGCAACACCATCACGTACTCGCTCACCGTCCCGGTCTCGCTCGTCGAGGGGCTGAGCTTCGAGCGCTCGTACTCGTT
>JAAYZM010000369.1 GCA_012514835.1 Actinomycetales bacterium | reverse complement strand
ATCCCCACCAACGTCATCTCGATCACGGACGGGCAGATCTTCCTCCAGTCCGACCTGTTCAACGCGGACCAGCGTCCCGCCGTCGACGTCGGCATCTCGGTGTCCCGTGTCGGTGGTTCCGCGCAGGTCAAGGCCATGAAGAAGGTCTCCGGCACGCTCAAGCTGGACCTCGCGCAGTTCCGCTCGCTCGAGGCCTTCGCGATGTTCGCGTCCGACCTCGACCCGGCGTCGCGTGCGCAGCTCAACCGTGGCGCCCGCCTGCTCGAGCTGCTCAAGCAGCCGCAGTACTCGCCGTACCCGGTCGAGGACCAGGTCGCGTCGATCTGGGCCGGCACCAAGGGCAAGCTCGACGACGTCCCGGTCGAGGACGTGCGTCGCTTCGAGTCCGAGCTGATCGACCACCTGCGCCGCAACACCGAGGTGCTCTCGACCATCGCGTCGACGGGCAACCTCGACGACGCGACGGAGGAGTCGCTCGCCACGGCGGTCGACGCCTTCCGCGAGGGCTTCCTGCTCGCCGACGGCACCCCGCTCGTCGGGCGTGACACGGCCGAGGACGAGGTCGAGGTCGACCAGGAGCAGATCGTCAAGCAGAAGAAGGGCTGAGCGTGGCTGGTTCGCAGCGCGTCTACCGGGCCCGGATCCGGTCGACGCAGTCGCTGAAGAAGATCTTCCGGGCGATGGAGCCGATCGCGGCATCGCGCATCGGTCGCGCCCGGGACAAGGTCACTGCAGCCACGCCCTACGCGCGGGCGATCACGCAGGCGGTCTCGGCCCTCGCGACCCACTCGACCGTCCCGCACCCGCTCACGACAGAGCGCACGGACACCGACCGCGTCGCGGTGCTCGTCGTCACGGCGGACCGCGGCATGGCCGGCGCCTACTCGGCGACGGCGATCCGCGAGGCCGAGAAGCTCATCGAGCAGCTCACGGAGCAGGGCCGCGAGATCGACCTGTACGCCCTCGGGCGCCGGGCCGTCTCGTACTACCAATTCCGTGGCCGCGAGCTGAAGGGCTCGTGGACGGGCAACTCGGACGCCCCGAGCGCCACGACGGCGCAAGAGGTCGCCGACACGCTCCTCGCGTCCTTCCTCGCTCCGGCGGAGGAGGGCGGGGTCCGCGGTCTGCACGTCGTGTTCACGCAGTTCAAGAACATGGTCACCTAGACGCCCCGCGTGATCCGGATGCTGCCCATCGAGGTGGTCGAGGCCGAGGAGGCCACGGCCCCCGAGGAGCTCGCGCCGCTGTACGAGTTCGAGCCCAACCCCGAGACGGTCCTCGACGCGCTCCTGCCGCGGTACGTGTCGAGCCGGATCTACTCGTTCCTGCTGCAGTCCGCCGCGTCGGAGCTCGCCGCGCGCCAGCGGGCGATGAACACGGCGACGAAGAACGCGGAAGACCTCATCCGCATGTACACCCGACTGGCGAACCAGGCACGCCAGGCCGAGATCACCCAAGAGATCAGCGAGATCGTGTCGGGCGCCGACGCACTCGCGTCCGCATGAGACGAAGCGAGAGAGACATGACTGCCACCGCTACCGAAGCCACCGCCGCGTCCGCCGGCGCGGGGACCGGCCGCGTCGCCCGCGTGATCGGGCCCGTCGTCGACATCGAGTTCCCCTCGGACGCGATCCCCGACATCTACAACCTGCTCGAGGTCCACGTGGACCTCTCGGGCCAGGGCGAGGGGGAGGACTCGGAAGGGTTCACCCTGCGCCTCGAGGTCGCCCAGCACCTCGGTGACTCGACGGTGCGCGCGATCGCGCTCAAGCCGACGGACGGTCTCGTGCGCGGCGCCGTCGTGACGGACACGGGCGCCCCGATCACGGTCCCCGTGGGTGACGTGACCAAGGGCCACGTGTTCAACGTGACCGGTGAGGTCCTCAACGCCGAGCCGGGCGAGAAGATCGAGGTCACCGAGCGTTGGCCCATCCACCGCAAGCCCCCGGCCTTCGACCAGCTCGAGTCGAAGACGGAGATGTTCGAGACGGGCATCAAGGTCATCGACCTGCTGACCCCGTACGTGCTCGGTGGAAAGATCGGTCTCTTCGGTGGTGCGGGCGTCGGCAAGACGGTCCTCATCCAGGAGATGATCTACCGCGT
>JAAYZM010000368.1 GCA_012514835.1 Actinomycetales bacterium | reverse complement strand
CTCGGTGTGCGCCTCACGGAGCTCACCAAGGAGCAGGCCGAGTACCTCGGGATCGACCAGGCGGGCCCCTTCAAGCCTGAGCACTACCGGTACTGAGCCGCTGGTCGGTCCTCTGGTTGCTCAGTGGGCAATTTTGCACACTGAGCAACCAGAACCTACGCTGACCCGGTGACCGAGCCGAGCCTGCGCGAGCGCAAGAAGAACGCCACGGGGCGCGAGCTCGCCCTCGCGGCGCTCGACCTCGTGCTCGAGCGCGGGCTCGCCGAGACCACGGTCGAGGACATCGCGGACCGCGTCGGCTACTCACGGCGCACCTTCGCGAACCACTTCACGTGCAAGCAAGAGGCCGTCGTCGTCGGCTTCTTCCTGCGGCTCGGCATGCCCGGCGCGCGCTTCGAGGCCGAGCCGAGCGAGGCCGCGCTGCCCATCCCGCTCACCGCCGACGGCGTGGTGGACGCCGCTGCGGAGGCCTACGCGCAGGTGTTCGCGGAGGGCGGCGCCGTGCGGCTCGTCGAGTTCGGTCGCGTGCTGCACGCCGAGCCGACGCTCGCGCCCTACATCCACCAGGCCATGTTCGACGCGCGCCGCAGCTACCGGTCCCGGCTCGTCGAGGCCGGTATGCCGCCCGCCCGTGCGGCGCTCCTGCTCGGCGCGCTGATCGGCGTGGGCGGCGTCGTCGTCGAAGAGCTCCTCGAAGGCGACGCCACACCGTCCGACGTCGGCCCCCTCCTCGCCGAAGGCCTCGACCACGTCCGCCGCGGCTTCGCCGAGACCCCCGCCTGACCTCGACCTGACCCCCGCCCAGACCCCAGCCCACCGAACGCACCGACCGAACGGGACCCCCGTGCACCTCCTCGCGAACCTCTCGCTCAAGAACCGCGCCCTCATCGCGCTCGTCACCGTGGTGACGGCCGTGTTCGGCACCATCTCGTTCGGGTCGCTCAAGCAAGAGCTCATCCCCTCGCTCGAGATCCCGCAGCTCGCGGTGATCACGCAGTACCCGGGCGCGTCGCCCGAGGTCGTGGCGCAGGACGTCACGGGCGTGCTCGAGCAGGCGCTCCAGACCGTCCCCGGGCTCCAGGGCACGAGCGGCACGTCCTCGACCGGGTTCTCCCTGGTCATGGCGGAGTTCGCGTTCGGCACCGACGTGGCCGCGGTCGAGCAGAAGATGAACCAGGCGATCGGGCGCGTGCGCTCGTTCCTGCCCGAGGGTGCCGACCCGAGCGTGCTCGCGATCTCCCTCGACGAGTTCCCGATCCTGCAGATCGCCGTCTCGGCGCAGGACACCGACGCGCTCGCGGGGCGCCTCGACGAGATCGTGGTCCCCGCGATCGAGCGCGTCGACGGCGTCGGCACCGCGGCCGTCGCGGGTGCCGCCGGGCCGCGCGTGTCGATCACGCCCGACGACGCGGCGCTGGCCGGGCTCGGGCTGACCCGCGCGGCCGTGGCTCCGCTGCTCGTCTCGCACGGCATCGTCACGTCCGGCGGTCTGCTCGAGGACGACGGCCGTTCGCTCGCCGTCCAGCTCGGCTCGCGGATCGTCACGCTCGAAGAGATCGCGGCGCTGCCGCTCGTCACGCAGCAGGGTCCCGTCGCGCTCGACGACGTGGCCGACGTCGAGCTCACGAGCGACCCGCTCACGTCCTACGCCCTGGTCGACGGCGTGCGCGCCCTGACTCTCAACATCACCAAGCTGCCCGACGCCAACACCGTCGAGGTGTCCCAGGCCGTGCGGGACCTCCTGCCCGGGCTCGCCGCGCAGCTCGACGGCGCGCAGCTCGACGTGCTCGTGGACCAGGCGCCGTACATCTCCGAGTCGATCTCCTCGCTCGCGATCGAGGGCGGGCTCGGGCTCGTGTTCGCCGTCGTCGTCATCCTGCTGTTCTTGCGCTCCGCGCGCGCCACGCTCGTCACGGCG
>JAAYZM010000367.1 GCA_012514835.1 Actinomycetales bacterium | reverse complement strand
CAGCCGCTGGCCCGTCGTCGGCGTCGCCGCCATGATCCGCGTGACACCCGGCAGGAACCCGAGGTCGGCCATGTGGTCCGCCTCGTCCAGCACGGTCACCTCGACGGCGTCGAGCGTGACGAAGCCCTGCTTCATGAGGTCCTCGAGGCGCCCGGGGCAGGCAACCACGATGTCCGCGCCCGCCTTGAGGGCCGTCACCTGGCGGTTCTGGTTCACCCCGCCGAAGATCGTGGTGGTGGACAGGCCGTATGCGGCGGCGAGCGGCTCGACGACGGCCGCGATCTGCGTCGCGAGCTCGCGGGTCGGTGCGAGGACGAGGCCCCGCGGGTGGCCGGGACGCGCCCGGCGCCCGTCCGCGCCGAGGCGTGCGGCGAGCGGGAGCGAGAACGCGAGCGTCTTGCCCGAGCCCGTGCGGCCGCGGCCGAGCACGTCCCGCCCCGCGAGGGAGTCAGGGAGCGTGCTGGACTGGATGGGGAACGGGCTGGTGATGCCGCTCGCGGTGAGCGAGGCGAGCAAGGGTGCGGGCACGCCGAGCGTGCCGAAAGAGTTCTGGGTCACGTGATGCTTTCCGTGGGCATCGGGGCGCAGAGCGACGAAGCGCATCGGCTCCGATGTGGTGGCGAAGGTGGCGGTGGCCACGTCCGTTCGCCGTGAAGGGCCCGCCGCTACCGGATCGGTGCGGAACAGGTCGGCGCTCTACGACGCTGCGGCAACACAAGTGCGCCGCGGGCACACTGTATCAGTGCGCCCGCGGCGGACCCCGCTATGTCGGGGCAGGTTGCGTCAGGACTGGCTGTGTCAGGACAGCTCGCCCGGCTCGGCGCCCGCGACGACGGGGACGCGCACGGCGTTGCCCCACTCGGTCCACGAGCCGTCGTAGTTGCGCACCGCGTCGATGCCGAGCAGGTGCTTGAGCGCGAACCACGTGTGGCTCGAACGCTCACCGATGCGGCAGTACGTGATGACGGCGTCGTCCTTGCCCAGGCCGATCCCGTTCGTGCCGTAGATCTCCTCGAGCTCGGCGCGCGACTTGTACGTGCCGTCCTCGGCCACGGCCTTGGCCCACGGCACGTTGCGCGCCGTCGGGATGTGGCCCGTGCGCAGCGCGCCCTCCTGCGGGTAGTCCGGGAGGTGCTGCAGCTCGCCCGAGTACTCGCCCGCCGAGCGGATGTCCACGATCGGGTTGCCGAGGTGCGCGAGCACGTCGTCCTTGAACGCACGCAGCGTGGAGTCGTCGCGCTCGACCACGGGGTAGTCGGTCGCCTCGCGCCGCGTGGGCTCGGTGGTCAGCTCGCGGCCCTCCGCGGCCCACTTGTTGCGCCCGCCGTCGAGGAGGCGCACGTCCTCGTGGCCGAAGAGCGTGAACACCCACAGCGCGTACGCGGCCCACCAGTTGTTCTTGTCGCCGTAGACCACGATGGTGTCCTCGCGCGAGATCCCCTTCGCGCTCAGCAGCTTCGCGAACCCGGCACCGTCCACGTAGTCGCGCACCACCTGGTCGTTGAGCTCGGTGTGCCAGTCGACCTTGACCGCGCCGGGGATGTGTCCCGTCTCGTACAGGAGCACGTCCTCGTCGGACTCGACCACCACGAGGCCCGGGGTGCCGAGGTTGTCCGCGAGCCACTGCGTGGTCACGAGCCGCTCGGGGTGGGCGTAGTCGGCGAACTTCGGGTCGGACGTGTCGGGCGCGACGGCCATGGTGGCTCCTCCGTAGGGGCGATTCGGGTGCTTCGCCACCGTACGCCGCCACCCGACCGAACCTGTCCACGATGTGCACATCGTGAGACGGCTCCGTCCCCGCGAGGGAATCTCCCCAGGTCCGACGGCGTTACGACCCCCATGCGAGCGATCCGTGCCCTGGCTCCCGGCGGACCCGAGACCCTCTCCCTCGACGAGCTGCCCACCCCGTCCCCCGGGCCGGGCCAGGCGCTCGTGGCCGTCGAGGCGGCGGGCGTGAACTTCATCGACGTCTACCACCGCGAGGGCGTCTACCCCGTGGACTACCCCCGCGTCCTCGGCGTCGAAGGGGCTGGCGTCGTGACCGCCGTCGGCCCTGACGTCACGGAGGTCGAGGTGGGCGCTCGCGTCGCGTGGGCGGGCGGGAGCGACGGGTCCTACGCGAGCCACGCGCTCGTCGAGGCCGCGCAGCTGGTCCCCGTGCCGGACGGCGTCGGGACCGACCTCGCCGCGGCCGTGATGCTGCAGGGCCTCACGGCGCACGCCCTCGCGACCGGCGTGTTCCCCGTCTCCGCGGGGCAGGACGTGCTGATCCACGCGGGCGCCGGTGGCGTGGGGCTGCTCCTGACACAGCTCGCGAGGGGGCGCGGGGCGCGCGTCATCACGACGGTCTCGAGCGAGGAGAAGGCCGCGCTCTCGCGCGACGCCGGGGCCGACGACGTGATCCGCTACGACCAGCTCGAGGACCTCACCGCGCAGCTTCCCGCCGTCGTGCACGGCCTCACGGGCGGCGAGGGCGTGCACACGGTGTTCGACGGCGTGGGCCGGGCGACCTTCGACGCGTCGCTCGCGTCCTTGCGCCGCCGCGGCGGGCTCGCACTCTTCGGCGGGGCGTCCGGCCAGGTCCCTCCCGTGGACCCGCAGCGCCTCAACCGGGGCGGTTCGCTCTACCTCACCCGGCCGTCCGTGTGGGACTACGTCACGCCCCGCGCGGCGCTGCTCGAGCGGACCTCCGAGCTCTTCGGGCTCCTCGCGAGCGGGGACCTGCACGTCGAGATCTCCGCGCGCTACCCCCTCGCCGAGGCAGGGGACGCCCACCGGTCCCTCGAGTCGCGCGCATCAACAGGCAAGCTCCTCCTGCTCCCCTGACCCGCCACTCCGGAGCCAACGTTGCGGTGCGTTATGCGCGCACAGCGTTCCTTGCGGTGCGTTGTGCGCGCACAACTCACCGCAAGCTGTGCTCGCGTCAGGTGGACGTGGCGCGGGCCAGGAGGGCCACCTCGACCGTGCCGCCCGTGGTGCGCTGCGTGCCGACCTGCGTGAAGCCGAGCCGCTCGTGGAAGGCCAGCGAGCGCGGGTTGGGCGGGTCGAGGTTGACCTCGCACGTGACGAGGCCGAGTCCCAGACCGGTGGCGTGGTCGAAGACGGACTCGTAGAGCGCGGCCCCGATCCCCCTGCCCCGCAGCGCCTCGCCCACCACGATCCGGTCGACGTACAGCGACGGCGGCTGGTGGACCGAGAACCACGCGTAGTTCTCGCTCGCGTAGTCCGCTCCGGGCGCGAACGCCACGAGGAGGGCGGCCGGCACCCCGCAGTCCTCGACCGTGAGCGCGAGCTCGCTGCGCTCCACGAGCGGTGCGAGGCCGTCGAGGCCGAGCGCGTTCACGTTCGGCACGGCCGCGTCGTTGAGCGCGGCGAGCAGCTCGAGGTCCGCGCCGACGACGGGACGCACGCGGACGTCGCCGCTCAGCGCAGCACCGCCCCGAGCCGCTCGCTCGCCGCCGCGACGATCCGGGCGCGCACCTCGCCGACCTCCTCGGCCGTCAGGGTGCGGTCCGCCGCGCGCAAGCGCACCGCGAGGGCGATCGACTTCTTGCCCTCTCCCACCTGGGGACCGGTGAAGACGTCGAACTCGCGCACGTCCTCGGCGAGCTCGCCCGCGGCCTCGGCCACGGCGCCCCGCAAGGACGCCGCAGTCACCGTGGCGTCGACGATGAACGCGAAGTCTTCCTTCGCGAGCGGGAACGACGAGACGGGGACGGCCTGGAGCGCGTCCGCGGGCACGGCGGCGAGCAGGACGTCGACGTCGATCTCGAACGCGCACGTCCGCGCGGGCAGCTCGAGGCCGGGCAGCACGCGGGGGTGCAGCTCGCCCGCGTGACCTACGAGGGTGCCGTCCGCGAGCGAGATGCGCGCGCAGCGACCGGGGTGCCACGGGGCGTGCTCGTCCGCGGCGACCTCGACCTCGACGCCGAGCGCGTTCGCGACGCGCAGCACGGCCCCGATCGCGTCCGTGTGGTCCACGGCGCGCCCCGGTCCGGCCCACCCGGCGGGCTCACGGTGCCCCACGAGGACTCCCGCGAGGCGACGCGGCTGCGCGGGGACGGCGGCGTGCAGGGCCGCGAGGTCCGTGTCGCTCGGCAGCTCCCCGAGCGGGAGGCGCGGCGCCGCGGGCGCGCCCGCCGCGGGGCGCGTCACGAGGCCCGTCTCGAACAGGGCGAGATCGCCCAGGCCACGGCCCACGTTGCGGCGCGCCGTCTCGAGCAGCGTGACGAGCAGGTTGGTGCGCAGCTCCGGGTGCGTGTCCGCGAGCGGGTTCGCGAGGCGCACGGCGCGCCGGCGCGCGTCGTCGTCGGGCAGCTCCAGGGCGTCGTGCGCCGACGGCGAGACGAACGGGTAGCTCAGCACCTCGACGAAGCCGTCCTCGGTGAGCGCCGTCGCGATGCGCCGTCTCGCGCGCTGCGCGAGCGTGAGGCCGCGGCCCGCGGGCGCGGTGGGCACGAGCGAGTCGATCTGCTCGTAGCCACGCAGCCGGGCCACCTCCTCGACGAGGTCCACGCCCGACGTCAGGTCGGGGCGCCACGACGGCGCGGTGACGTCCACGAGGCCGTCGGCGTCCGGGGCGGACACCTCGGCGCCGAGGGACTCGAGGGTCTCGATCACCTGCTCGGGCGTGTACGGCACACCCACGAGGCGGGCCGGGTGGGCGAGGTCGAAGCGGACCGGAGCAGCGGGGCGCGTCTCGTCGACGTCCGTGACCGACTCGTCGATCGTGCCGCCACCGAGCTCGACGAGCATCTCGGCGGCACGCTGCACGGCGACGCGCTGCAGACGCGGGTCCGCACCGCGCTCGAACCGCTTGGACGCCTCGCTCGAGAGCTTGTGACGCCGCGACGTGCGCGCGATCGAGACGGGGTCGAAGTGCGCGCCCTCGAGGAGCACGTCCGTGGTGGTCGAGGACACCTCGGTCTCGGCGCCACCCATGACCCCCGCGAGGCCCAGCACGCGCTCGGCGCGCCCCCCGGCGCCGTCCGTGATGAGCAGGTCCTCGGGGTCGAGGCTGCGCTCGACGTCGTCGAGCGTCACGAGCTTCTCCCCCGGGCGTGCACGGCGCACCACGATCGGGGCCGAGAGCGTCGCGAGGTCGTACGCGTGCAGCGGCTGACCCAGGTCGAGCATGACGTAGTTGGTGACGTCCACGGCGAGCGAGATGGCCCGCATCCCGGCCTGCTCGAGGCGGCGGCGCAGCCACGCGGGCGAGGCCGCAGACGCATCCACGCCGCGCACCACCTGGGCCACGAAGCGGTCGCACCCGGCGTTGCCCTCGATCGGTGAGGCGTCCTCGAGCTCGACTCCGAAGCCGCCCCCGGCGGGACGGGTGTCCGCCTCGGAGCGCGGGAGCCCCCGGTCAGTGAACGCCGCACCCGTCGAGAGCGCGTACTCGCGCGCGAGCCCGCGCATCGAGAAGCAGTAGCCACGGTCCGGGGTGATGTTGACCTCGAGCACGGCGTCACCGACGCCGAGGAGCGCCTTCGCGTCCGCGCCGGGCTCGGCCTCGAGGCCCAGCGTGGACAGCACGAGGATCCCCGCGTGGTCCTCGCCGATCCCGAGCTCGCGGACCGAGCAGATCATGCCGTCGGACACGTGGCCGTACGTCTTGCGGGCCGTGATCTCGAACGGCCCGGGCAGGACGGTCCCAGGCAGGGCCACGACCACGAGGTCGCCCACGGCGAAGTTGTGCGCGCCGCACACGATCCCCCGGGGGGCGCCGTCGTCGGCGTTGTGCGCCCCGACGTCCACCTGGCACCACCGGATCGTCTTGCCGTTCTTCTGCGGCTCGTCGACAATCTCGAGCACGCGACCGACCACGAGGGGACCCGTGACGGCGGCGCCGTGGATCTCCTCGTCCTCGATGCCGACGCGCACGAGGTCCTCCGCGAGCTGGGCGACCGTGAGGTCCGCGGGCAGCTCGACGTGGTCGCCGAGCCAGTCCATGGGGACGCGAGGCATGTCAGATCACTCCCTGGAACTGCAGCGAGAAGCGGGCGTCGCCCTCGACGATGTCGTGCATGTCCGCGATGCCGTGGCGCAGCATCAGTGTGCGCTCGAGGCCCATGCCGAACGCGAAACCCGTGTACTCGTCCGGGTCGATCCCGCACGCGCGCAGCACGTTCGGGTTGACCATGCCGCAGCCGCCCCACTCGATCCAGCCGGGCCCGCCCTTCTTCTGCGGGAACCACAGGTCCATCTCGGCGCTCGGCTCGGTGAACGGGAAGAAGCTGGGCCGCAAGCGGGTCCGGGCCTCGGGGCCGAACATCGCGCGCGCGAAGTAGTCGAGCGTGCCCTTGAGGTGGGCCATCGTGAGGCCCTTGTCGACCGCGAGGCCCTCGACCTGGTGGAACACGGGCGTGTGCGTCGCGTCGAGCGCGTCCGTGCGGAACACCTTGCCCGGGCACGCGATGTACACGGGCAGGTCGCGCTCGAGGAGCGTGCGCGCCTGGACGGGCGACGTGTGCGTGCGCATCACGAGGCCCGCGTCGCCCTCGACGAAGAACGTGTCCTGCATCTGGCGCGCGGGGTGGTCCGGCCCGAAGTTCAGGGCGTCGAAGTTGAACCACTCGGCCTCGACCTCGGGACCCTCCGCGATCTCCCAGCCCATCGCGACGAACACGTCCGCGACCTGCTCGGAGATCAGCTCGAGGGGGTGACGCGCGCCGCGCTGGCCGCGCTGCACCTGGAGCGTGACGTCGACGGCCTCCGTGTCGAGCATGCGGGCGTCGCGCTCGGCCTCGAGCTCGACCGTCCGCGCCTCGAGCGCGGCGACGACGGCGGCCCGTGCCTGACCCACCGTGCGGCCCGCGAGGCCGCGCTGGGCGGGCTCGATCTGGCCGATCTCCCGGTTCGCGAGCGCGAGCGGGGACTTGTCGCCCGTGTGCGCGAGGCGGGCGACCTTGAGCTCGTCGAGGTCGCGCGCGGCCCCGAACGCGGCGACGGCGGCGTCGCGCGCGGCGTGGACCGCGGTCTCGTCGAGCGGGGACAGAGGCAGATCTGGTGTGGCGGACATCCGAGCCTTCCGGGGCTTTGCAGAGCACGGCCGATCGGCGCGTGCCACCAGCGATGGAGTCTAGTAGGGCCCCACGGGGAAGCTCGCGTGGTCCTCGTAGAGCGGGCCTCCCCCGGCCCCCCGCCCGGGTTGGGAGCTCACGAGGAGCACTTCTGCGGCGTCCCACGCGGGACCCGAGTACACGGCGAGGGCGTGGGCGAGGCCTTCCGCCTCGCCACGAGAGGTCCGACGACGGCGCCCCCCGGGGACCGGGACCTGCCTGCCGACCGTGAGGTGGGGGCGCACCCGTTCACGCTCCTCCGCGCGACCGAGCACGTCGCGGCCCGCCTCCCGCGCGCCGTGGCACAGCGCGACGAGCCCCTCGGTGTCGCCGCCCGTGCCGACCCACAGCGTCCGCCCCGCGAAGACGCCGGCGCCGCGCAGGGTCACCGTGGGCACGGCATGCATCTCGACGGTCTCGCTCAGCGCCGCGGCGAGCTCCTCGGCCGCGCCGTCCGGCACCTCGCCGTAGAACGCGAGGGTGACGTGCCAGTTCTCGCGAGCGGTCCAGCGCACGGCTCCGGGAGCCGATGGCCCCGTGCCCGGCCAGCCGACGCTCGCGAGGGCACCCTCGAGGTGGTCGAGGGCTGCGGCGGGCGGGCGGACCGCGGCGAAGAGACGCACGGTACTGATTCTGCCCGCCGGGTCGCCTAACGCTGGGCGCGCGCGCTCGCGAAGAGGCACACGGCCGCGGCCGTGGCGAGGTTGAGGGACTCGGCGCGTCCTCGGATGGGTACCCGCACGGCGGTGTGGGCGAGCGCGAGGTCGGCGTCCGGCAGACCCCACGCCTCGTTGCCGAAGAGCCATGCCGTGGGCCGGGACAGGTCGACGGGGCCGCCCCCGTCGGCCACCTCGTCGAGGTCCGCCTCCCCGTGGCCGTCCGCGGCAAGGACGGTGAGCCCCGCGTCCCGCAGCAGGGGCGCCGCGTCGCTCAGCTCGACGCCCGTGACGACGGGCAGGTGGAACAGCGATCCCGCGCTCGAGCGCACGACCTTCGGGCTGTGGACGTCCACGCTCTCGGCGGTGACGATCACGAGGTCCGCCCCCGCGGCGTCCGCCGCCCTGATCACGGTCCCCGCGTTCCCGGGGTCGCGGACGCGGGACAGGATCGCGACCAGCCGGGGGCTCGCCGAGGCGAGCACGTCCGCGAGCCGCAACGGCACGGACTCGAGCACCGCGAGGACGCCCTGGGCGTCCGGGCTCATCACCTTGGCGACGTCGTCGCTCGTGGTGCGCGCGTGCAGACCCGCCTTGAGCGAGTCGAGGACGATCTCGGTGTACCGCCCTGCGGCGGACTCCGAGAGGTAGAGCTCGCGGACCCGCTCGGGTGCGAAGCGGACGGCCTCGCGGACGGCCTGGGGGCCCTCGACGAGGTACGTTCCCGTGCGGCGGCGGGCCGACGCCGAGGACGGCGAACGCCCGGACAGCGCCTTCACCGCCAGCACCCGCTCTGCGCGGGGGTTGGTCAGCTCAGGCGCCATCCGGGCGTTCGAAGCCGTCAGGCTCAGGCCGAGACCGGCGCGTTGACGTCCGCCGGCAGCGCGGCCTTGGCCACGGCGACGAGCGCGTTGAACGCGGCGGGGTCGTTGACCGCGAGGTCGGCGAGGACGCGACGGTCCACGGCCACCTCGGCGGCCTTGAGGCCCTGGATGAACCGGTTGTACGTCAGGCCCTCGGCGCGCGCCGCGGCGTTGATGCGCTGGATCCACAGCTTGCGGAAGTCACCCTTGCGCGCCTTGCGGTCGCGGTAGGAGTAGACCATCGAGTGCGTGACCTGCTCCTTGGCCTTGCGGTACAGGCGCGAACGCTGACCGCGGTAGCCGGAGGCCCGCTCGAGGGTTGAACGACGCTTCTTCTGGGCGTTGACCGCCCGCTTCACGCGTGCCACGTG
>JAAYZM010000366.1 GCA_012514835.1 Actinomycetales bacterium | reverse complement strand
CGAGCCCGGAGCCACCGTCAGGGTGGAGCCCACGCGCGCCGTGCCGGAGACCGCGGGCGTCCCGGCGAGGACGGCCCGGTCAGGCTCGACGGGCGGGTCCACGGGCGCGTCACCCGTGCGCTCGAGCACCACCTGGTCGAACGTGCCCCACGCCCCGGCGGACAGGTCGAGCACCGCCTCGACGAGCAGCTCGCCGTCGGTCACCACGAGCGAGTCGGTGGTCGCCGTACGGAACTCTTGCCAGCCCGCGAGCTCGAGGGGCACCGTCTCGGTACCGCGCGAGCCCACGAGCCGCAGCTCGGCCGAGTCACCCTCGCCCGTGTCGCCGCCCTGCGTCACGGCCGAGACCCGGTAGGTGCCCGGCGCGAGGCCCGTCACCTGCTGGGAGACCGAGAACGCGTACGGGGCGTCCGCCCAGAAGTTCACGGCGCGCTCGCCGTGCGAGGCGTTGCTCCCGACGGCGGCGACCTCGGCCCCCGTGCCCGTGATGACCCACGCGTCCGAGGAGTCCTCGAAGCTCGGGTCCGTCAGGAGGCTCGTCACGGGCTCCAGGGGCTCTTCCGGCTCCTCGGGCGGGATGCCACCGGCCCACGTGAGCACGAAGGCATCGAGGTAGCCCCAGACCTCGGCGGCGAGCTCACCGCTCGCCGTGACGGTCATGGTGCCGTCCTCGCCCACCTCGACCTCGGGGATGGTGGCCGTGCGCCAGGCTTGCCACCCTGCGAGCGTCGCGGTCGCGTCGAGCGCACCGTCCGCCGTCGTCGCCGTGAGCGTGACCTCGGCCCCGGACAGACCGTGGCCCTGGACCGCGACCGCGTAGGTCCCGGGGGCCAGGCCGGTGACGGTCTGGGAGACGGACATCGTGTAGTCGGACCCGCCCCAGAAGTTCACGGACCGGTTGCCGATCGAGTCGGCCGTGCTCGACGTGACCGCGAGTGTCCCCGCGGTGCCCGCGAAGTCCCACATCGACACGTCGTCGTCCTCGAACCCGGGGTTGAGCAGGAAGTTCACGGGCTCGACCACCACGGTGGCCGTCGTGGCGTGCCCACCGACGGTCACGCCGTCCACCACGTAGGTGCCCGGAAGCTCCACGCCGTCGGGCAGCGCGTCCCACGTCACGGCCTCGTGCGCCGTGGAACCGTCGTTGTAGCGGACCTCGACGGTCGCGGGCAGGACGAGCTCGTCACCCTGGGCCACGGTGACGACGGGCGTCTCGACGGAGACGACCTCGAGGGGCGCAGTCGCGCCCGTGCGGACGTAGTCGAAGATGCGCAAGGACTCGAGGGGACGGCCGTCGAGGCCGAAGAGCGCCTGGTTGTCCCACGCGGAACCACCGAACCACTCACCGGCGTCCGCGTCGTACTCCCCCGCGTAGCTCGAGGCCCAGCCAGAACCGTGCGCCTCCCACAACAGGCGGTTCGCCTCGACCTGCTCGGGCGGCCCCACGGGCAGCCACGCGGGCTCCCAGTAGAAGACGCCGAGCCCGGCGTCACCGACGTCCACCACGGCCTGCACGACGTCGCGGACGGCGTCGGCCTGCCCTTGGGCGCCGAGCGGGTAGGCGCTCACGTCGCTGCCGGGCTTGATGACGTTCTCGTGCCCGTCGCCGTCGGCGAGGGTCGAGGCCCACGAGGTCTCCGCGACGAGGACCTGCTTGCCGTAGGTGTCCGCGACGTCCTTGAGCACGGCCGTGAGGTTCGCGGTGCTCCCGTGCCAGAAGGGGTAGTACGAGCTCGCGAACACGTCGTAGTCGACGTCGCGCTCGTTCAGCTCCCAGGCGTACCCGGCGTACCGGCCCGCCGTCTCGGGATTGGTGAAGTGCAGAGCCACGAGCGCCTCAGGGAACACCTCGCGCACGGCGGCGCTCCCCGCGGAGAAGATCTGGGCCATGCCGTCCCAGCCCGAGACGCCGGCCACCCAGCCGTTCGTCTCGTTGCCCACCTGGACCATCGTGACGTCGACACCGGCGTCGGCCATCGCCTCGAGGGTCGCGGTCGTGTACTCCTCGACCGCGGCGGCCTTCGCGGCGGTATCGAGCGCGGCCCACGCCTTGGGGGCCATCTGCTTGCCGGGGTCCGCCCAGAAATCGGAGTAGTGGAAGTCGACGAGCACGCCGAGCCCCGCCGCCGTGGCGCGCTGACCGATCGTGGTCGCCCGCTCGGCGTCGACGGTGCCGCCGCCGTAGCCGTGGCCCTCGGCGTCGTACGGGTCGTTCCACACGCGCACGCGCACGTCGGTGATCCCCGCGTCCGCGAGGAGCTCGAAGAGGTCCGCCGCGTCACCCTCCGCGTCGCGGAACACCACGCCGCTCTCCTCGAGCGAGAGCACGGAGGACACGTCGACGCCCGCGACGAAGTCGGCGGGCAGCCCCTCGACCTTCGCGACGTGGATGCCCGCCTCGACGGGGCCGTCTTCGGGCGCCGCCTGGGCCGCAACGGCCCCGGTGAGCGCGAGCGCTGTCGCGGCGAGGAACGCCGCGGGTGGACGAATGCTCGAATATCGCATGCCATCTCCTCGGTTCGGTACGACGGGCACTGCTAGTCCGTGCTGTGTGTTGTCAGTCCTTCGGGGTCACGACCACATCGTCGATGAATCCCCAGTCCCCCGCCCCGAGGTTCCCGACGACGCCGACGGTGAGCTCACCGTCTCCGCCGACCTCGACCTCGAGAGTCCCTGTGTGCCACGCGAGCCAGCCGTCGAGCGACAGCGGCGCGCGGACCTCCGCGGTGGCAGCGCGCGCGACGAGCGCGAGCTGCTCGCCGTCGCCGTCGGCCCCCTCGCCGTGCACGCTCGCGCGCACCGTGTATGTGCCCGGCTCGAGGTCGCGGACGGTCTGCGTGAGCGAGATCGCGTAGCGCGCGTCGTGCCAGAAGTTCACGACCCGCTCCCCCTGGGCCGCCTCCGGGTTGTCCGCGACCACGCGGAAGGTCGACGCCTCGGAGTCGAGGTCCCACATCGAGAGGTCGTCGTCCTCGAAGCCCCCGTTCGCGAGGTCGTTGCGCGCCCTCACCGTGATGCTCGCGAGCACGTCCGGAGCGCCCTCGACGGTGCCCGCGACCGTGAACGTCCCCTCGGTCTGGGTGTCCGGGGCGGACGCCCACACGACGGAGGCCTCGACGCGCGTGCCGTCGTTGTGCTCGACCGTCACGACCTCGGGCAGCACGAGCGGCTCCCCCACGTGCACGTCGACCGACGGCGCGAACACCCGCTCGACGGCGAGCGGCGCCGTGGCACCCGTGCGCACGTACTCGAAGACCCGCAGCGAGCCGAGGGGGTTGCCCTCGAAGTCGAACAGCGCCTGGTTGTCCCACGCGGAACCGCCGTAGAACTGGCCCGCGTCGTCCGGGTCGTAAGTGCCCGCGAAGCTCGACGCCCACCCGGACCCGTCGCGCTCCCACAGCGCCTGGTTCGCCTCGAGCTCGGACGGCGGACCCACGGGCAGCCATGCGGGCTCCCAGTAGTAGACGCCGATCCCGCCTGCGTCGACAACGGCCTGCACCACGTCACGCACCGCGGTCGCCTGCCCCTGGACGCTCACGGGGTAGGCGGACGCGAGCTGCGCGTCGCCCACGACGTTGCCCGAGCCGTCGCCGTCGGCGAGCGTGTACGCCCACGAGGTCTCGACCACGGCCACCTGCTTGCCGTGCGTCTCGCGCACGTGGCTCAGCACCGCGGTGAGGTTCTCGAGCGTGCCGTGCCAGAACGGGTAGTACGAGCTCGCGAACACGTCGTAGTCCACGTCGAAGTTGTCGAGGATCTTCGCGAAGCGCTCGTACTCGCCCTCGCGCTCGGGGTTGGTGAAGTGCACGGCCACGAGCGCCTCGGGATACACCTCACGCACGGCGGCCGCGCCCGCGGAGAAGACGGCGCACACCTCGCCCCACGCGTCGAGGCCCGCGACGCCGCTCGTCGTCTCGTTGCCCACCTGCACCATGGCCACGTCGACGCCCGCGTCCGCCATGAGCTCGAGCGTCTCGCGCGTGTGCGCCGCCGCTTCCTCGGCCCGGCCCGCCGCGTCGAGGTCCGCCCACGAGCGCGGCACCTGCTGCTTGGCCGGGTCCGCCCAGAAGTCCGAGTAGTGGAAGTCGACGAGCACGCTCATGCCAGCCGCCGTCGCGCGTCGCCCGATCTGGGTGGCCCGTACCGCGTCGACGTTGCCGCCGCCGAAGCCCCGGCCCGCCTCGTCGAACGGGTCCACCCACACGCGCACCCGCACGCTGTTGACCCCCGAGCCCGCGAGCACCTCGAACAGGTCAGAAGGCTCCCCTCGCGCGTCGCGGAACGTGACCCCGCTCGCCTCGAGCGAGAGCACCGTGGACACGTCGACCCCGGCCAGGAAGTCCTCGGGCAGGCCGTCGACGCGGTGGACGACGACGCCCGCCTCGACCGGCCCGCCCGAGGAGCTGGCCGTTCCCACGGAACCCGTCATGGCACGCACCGCGAACGCCCCGCCCGCGAGGACGGCGGCCACGACGACGAGACCGAGCACCGTCCGCCGTCGTCGGCCCCTCGCAGCCTCGTCTCCCGCGCCACCCGCACCGTCCGTCACCGCCCTAGCCCTTGACCGAACCGGCCGTCAGGCCGCCCACGATGTACCGCTGGAACGCGAGGAACGCCACGAGGATCGGCAGCGCCGCGATCACGGCACCCGCCGTGAAGAGGCCCCAGTTCGCGTTCTGCTCCTCGGAGACCCACTGGTACATGCCCACCACGAGCGTCCAATTGTGCTGCGACGTGAGGATGATCCGGGCGAGGATGAAGTCGCCGAACACCCCGATGAAGGCCAAGAGGCCGACGACGGCGAGCGCCGGGGTGACGAGCGGCATGATGATGCGCCAGAAGATCTGCCCGTGGGAGGCCCCGTCCACCCGCGCGGACTCGTCGATCTCGCGCGGCACGGTGTTGAAGAAGCCGAACATGAGGAACGCGTTGGCCCCGAGCGCCCCGCCCAGGTAGACGCAGATGAGCGCGAGCTTGGAGTTCACGCCGAGCGCGGGCACCACGTTGCCGAGCGCGAGCAGCATGAGGAACACGGCCACGAACGCGACCGTCTGGGGGAACATCTGGATGATGAGGAGCGTCGTGAGACCCCCGCGCCGACCCGCGAAACGGAAGCGCGAGAACGCGTACGCGGCGGCCGCCCCCATGAGCACCGTGCCGAGCGACGTCGCGGCACCGATCACGAGGGTGTTGCCGACCCACGTCCAGAAGCTCGTGCCGTTCAGCCGCGCGAAGTTGTCGAGGCTCACCGACCGGAACAGGGACGAGCTGCCCGAGAGTCCGCCGCTCGAGGACAACGCCGCGGAGAGCACGTACACGAGCGGGAATGCGGCGTAGAAGATCACGACGACGGCGAGGAGGTACTTCCAGGAGACCTCGCGCCACCAGCGCCGGCGCAGGCCCGCGGCTCGCTCGGCGGAGTACGCCCGCCGCGTGGTGGGGGTCTCGGTGACGGTCTGGGGCTGGGTGCTCATGAACCGATCTCCTCGAGCTTGCGGGTCTGGCGGAACGCGAACGCGGAGATCCCGCCCACGACGATGAAGATGATGACCGCGAGCGCGCTCGCGAGGCCGTAGTCGGCGACCCCGCCCGCGACGCCGGAGATGTTGTAGACGGCCGAGATCAGGATGTCCGTGTGACCGAGCGGGAAGCTCGTGTCGGCGAAGCGCGGCCCGCCGTTGTTGAGCACGTAGATGATCACGAAGTTGTTGAAGTTGAAGGCGAAGGACGCGATCAGCAGCGGTGCGGTCGAGACGAGCACCTGCGGCATCGTGATCGAGCGGAACATCCGCCAGCGGCCCGCGCCGTCGATCTTGGCGGCCTCGATCCGTTCCGCGGGCATGGACTGGAGCGCACCGATGCACACGAGCATCCAGTACGGGTAGCTGAGCCAGAGGTTGACCCACAGGATCGAGAGCTTCGCGAGGAACGGGTCACCGAGCCACGAGATGTAGGCGTTGCCGAAGAACCAGTCGTTGATGATCCCGTACTCGGGGTTCAGCATGCCGCGCCACAGCAGCGCGGACAGGAACGCGGGGAACGCGTACGGGAGGATGAAGAGGGTCCGGATGATCTTGCGCCCGCGCACGCGCTCGTCGTTGTAGACGAGGGCGAGGCCCAGCCCGACGAGGAACGCCGAGACCACCGAGATGATCGCGAACGCGAAGGTCCAGCCCGTGACGCGGAGCAGCGGCTTGGCCAGGTCCGTGTCCGTGACCGCCCGCACGAAGTTCTCGAGGCCGACGTTCACGCGCCAGCCGACGGCGAGCGCGGAGCCGTCCTGAGCGACGAAGTTGCCGCGGTCCGTGGCCGTGTAGACCACGCCCGTATCGACGTCGGTCATGGTGTCCGACGCCGGGTCCCACTCGAGCACCGAGCGGTAGACCGCGCCCGTGGAGCCCTCACGCGTGCGGATCGACCCGTCCTCGGCATTCGCGGACGCGGGGACCCTCAGGTCGAACACGCGCTGCTGGAGCGCGGAGTCCGTGAGGAGCTCTGCCCGGGGCACGACCTCCCAGCCGGTCACGCTCGTGATGCGGCCCTCGCCGTCCACCACGGCGCCCGGGTCGTCGTAGAGGGGCTGGTCCGGCGTACCGATGCGCACCGTCCCGGTGTCCAGGATCGCGAACCCGAGCTCGGCGCCGTCACGTAGCACCACGAGGGGGTAGGACGCCGAGTCCTCGACACGGCGCTCGTTCTGGATGAGGACCGCGTCGACGGCCTGGGCCTTCGTGACGGCGTGGCCCGTGCCGTAGTTGGTGAGGGCGACGTAGCCCGTGTAGCCGAGCACGAACAGCTGGAACACGGCGAGGAAGATCAGGCCGGGCAAGAGGTACTTGAGGGGGACGGTGCGCCGGGAGAGGTACACCCAGTCGACGGCGACGAGGATGGCCACGCTCGCCGCGAGGATCCCGTAGGACTCGACGCGCCACGCGGCGAGGACCACCGCGACACCGAAGGCGTTGACGATCGCGAGGAGCGCGAGCTTGACGAGGAAGCCTCCTCCCCTGCCGTTCCATTCACGCGCAGGGACCGCACGCGGGGTGGGCCGCGTCGCGGTGTCCTTCGGACTGGTGAGCATCCTCGCTCCTCGTTCGTCGTCGTGCGGTGGGGGTGGTGCGGGGCGGGAATCCCGCCCCGCACCTGCCGGGTCAGCCGGCGATCGCGGCCTCGAGGTCCTCGACCATCTTGTTCCAGGTGGCCTCGGGCTCGGAACCCGTGATGATCGCAGCCTCAGCCGCGTTCCACAGGTCCCACACGAGACCCATCTCCGGGATGGAGGGCATCGGGACGCCCGCCGAGGCGGAGGCGTAGAAGCCTGCGACGATCGGGTCGGCAGCGACCTTCTCGGCCACGGCCGTGAACGCGGGGATGCGCGGGTCGGCGTCGTAGAGCGCCTGCTGCGCCTCCTCGGTGGCGATGTAGTTCACGAGGAACTCGTTGGCGAGGAGCTTGTTCTGGCTCTGCGCGGAGACGTAGAAGCCCTGGACACCCACGAACGGCGCGGGGGTCTCGTCGCCCGCCTTGGGGATCGGGTTGACCGCGACCTCGATGCCCGCGTCGGTGTACGCGCCGATGGCCCACGGGCCCTGGATCGTGTACGGGGCCTTGCCCTCGGAGAAGAGCGCCTGGTTGATGTCGTAGTCGATGTCCGTGGTGAAGTGACCCTCACCCTTCTGGCCGTTCTCCGCGAGGAACTTCGCGAAGGCCACGCCGTTCTCGCCGCCCATGCCCACCGTGGTGGTGTACGAGCCGGACTCGTCCTGCTCGAACACGGGGGCGCCGAAGGACGTCTGGAAGCCATAGCTCGTGTAGCCGTCACCCGTCGCAGAGACGTTGATGACGACGGCACGCTCGGTGCCGGCCTCCTTGCCCTTCGCGATCATGTCGTCCCACGTCGCGGGGGCCTCGGTGCCCACGAGGTCGACGTTCTGGACCAGGGCGATCGCCTCGAGCGCGTACGGCAGGCCGTAGAGCTGGCCGTCGTACGCGAACGCGTCGAGCGCGACCTTCTCGAAGGCGCCGGCCTTGTCGCCGAGGTCGATCGTCTCGACCACACCGGCCGTGACGAGCGCACCCGTCCAGTCGTGCGCGCCCACGATGATGTCGGGGCCCTCGCCCGTGGGGGCCTGGGCGATGAAGTCGGTACGGATGTCCGCGAAGTTCTTCACGACGAGGGACACGGTCGCCCCGGTCTCCGCCTCGAACTTCGCCGCGGCGTCCGCGACGGCGGGCTGACGGTTCTCGTCCACCCAGACGACGAGCTCGGCACCGCTCGGGGCGGGCTCCTCGCTCGGCGAGGCGGTCTCGGTGGCCGCCTCGGTGGGGCTCGGCGACTCGGGGGCCGGTGCCGGCGCGCTCGAGCACGCGGCGAGCAGCAGCGTCGAGGCGACGGCCACGGCGCTCAGGGTCAGGCGCTTGCGCATGGTTCTTCCTCCTGTGGTGGGGTGCCGCACGTGCGGCGTGGGGGTACTGACGGGTTCAGCGGTGCCGGGACGATCCGGCGACGGACGCGGTCTCACCCCCTCGCCGCGCACGGTCGACGCGCAGGGCGACGACCGATCCGGCCGGGACGCGGACCGGGGGGCCCACCTCCGTGCGTAGGGCGAGGTCTTCGCCGACGGCGTCGAGCTCGGTGTCGACGGCTCCGTGGTTGATCGCGAGCACGTAGTCGGCGTCCTCGCCACGTCGCGTGACGACCTCGAGGTCCTCGGCGTGCCCAGCGAGCGCGATCCCGGCGTCGGCGTAGACCTCCCGCAGCACGGGCGCGAGGCCCGCGACGTCGAGCCGCGTCGCGACGTACCAGCCGGTCCCGGTCCCGGTCGCGTGCCGGGTCACCGCGGGACCGCCCGCGGCGGGACCCGTCTCGAACCGCGCGACGGGCACGGCACCGTCGAGCACGACGTGCTCTTGCCAGACGTCGGCCTCGAGGGAACCGGGCTCGCCCAGCTCCCACCCGAGCCTCGTCGACTCGCCGTCCCGCAGCGGGCAGAACTCCTCGACCCACAGCCCGAGCACGCGGCGCAGCGGCGCACCGAACCCGCCGGGGTGGACGGCGTCGTGCTCGTCGACGATCCCGGAGAAGTAGGAGACGAGGAGCGTGCCGCCCGCCTCGACGTAGGCCGTCAGGCGCTCCGCGTCGCTCGCGCGCAGCAGGTAGAGCGCGGGGGCCACGACGAGCTTGTAGCCCGACAGGTCCTGGCCCGGGTGGGCGAAGTCGACGGTGATGCCGTCCCGCCACAGCCGCTCGTAGTAGGCGCGCACGCGCTCAGCGTGCGCGTGGTCCACGGTGGGTCGCCACTCGAGGTCCTGGGCCCAGAACGACTCGGTGTCCCACAGGATCGCGACGTCGGCCTGGACGCGCGAGCCCCGGACGTCCGCGAGCTCCTCGAGCCGCTCGCCGAGCTCGACCACCTCGCGCCACACGCGCGAGGTGGTGCCGGCGTGCGGGAGCATCGCGGAGTGGAACTTCTCCGCGCCCGAGCGCGAGGCGCGCCACTGGAAGTACAGGACGGCGTCCGCCCCGCGAGCGACGTGCGCGAGGGAGTTGCGCGCCATCTCGCCAGGACGCTTCGCGACGTTGCGCGGCTGCCAGTTCACGGCCGAGGTCGAGTGCTCCATGAGGATCCACGGGCGGCCGTGGCCCACCGAGCGGGTGAGGTCCGCGGCGAGCGCGAGGCCGATGTGCCCCTCGGGGTCCGCGGCGGTGAGGTAGTGGTCGTTCGAGACGACGTCCACCTCGCGGCCCCACGCGAACAGGTCCGTGGTGAGGCTCGCGTTGGCCATGAAGTTGGTGGTGACGGGCTGGCTCGCGTGGCGGCGGATCGCGTCGCGCTCGGCCTTGTAGCACTCGAGGAGCTGGTGGTCCGTGAAGCGCGCGAAGTCGAGCCGCTGCGCGGGGTTGACCACCGACGGCGCGACCGCGGGTGCCCCGACGTGCTCCCACTGTCCGTAGCGCTGCCCCCAGAAGGCCGTGCCCCACGCGGCGTTGAGCGCGTCGAGCGAGCCGTAGCGCTCCTGGAGCCATGCCCGGAACGCGGCGACCGCCGCGGGCGAGTAGTCCTCGCCCACCGGGACGCCGTACTCATTGTGGACGTGCCACAGGACGACGGCGGGGTGGTGGGCGTAGCGGCTCGCGAGGGCGTCCGCGATCCCGGCGGCCGCCGCACGGTACGCGGGCGAGCTGTGCGAGGCCATGCCGCGCGACCCGAAGCCCATGATCGTGCCGTCCCGCGTGACGACCCGCGACTCGGGGTACGTCGCGAAGAACCATGCGGGCGGCGAGGCGGTGGGGGTCGCGAGGTCGACGGCGATCCCGTGCGCGTGCAGGAGGTCGAGGAGCTCGTCGAGCCACTCGAAGTCGTACTCCCCCTCCGCGGGCTCGAGCATCGCCCACGCGAAGATCCCGACGCTCACGAGCGTGACGCCCGCCTCTCGCATGAGGGCGACGTCCTCGCGCCACGTCTCGCGCGGCCACTGCTCGGGGTTGTAGTCACCGCCGAACGCGATACCCGTGGGCCGAGCCCACGTGGATCCAGTCATGACGCTCCATCGAGTCAGAAGGGGTCCCGCACCTGTGCAGAACCTGAAACCGCTCTCAGGTTAGCCACGCGTTGATCATCAAGGGAAATAATCAGGTTGCTCGTTACGGAACTGTAACCGTTCTCAGCCCAAGCCGTGTCCTGTTGTCAGGCGGAACCGCGCACCACGAGCTCGGTCGGGAGCGCGACGCGCGCCGGGGAGCGCCCCTCGATCATCTCGAGCAGCACGCGCACCATCTCGTGCGCGATCCGCTCGAACGGCTGGCGCATCGTGGTCAGGGGCGGGTCCGTCTGCGTGGCCACCGGCGAGTCGTCGAAGCCAGCGACCGCCACGTCCTGCGGCACCCTGCGTCCCGCGCTAGCGAGCACCTCGAGCGCTCCCGCCGCCATGAGGTCGTTCGCCACGAACACCGCGTCGAAGTCCGCCCCGCCCTCGAGGAGCTCGGTCATCGCCGCGGCACCGCTCGCACGCGAGTAGTCCCCCACGGCCACGAGCCGCTCGTCGAACGCCTCACCGAGCTCGTCGCGGTACCCCGCGAGGCGACCCGTGCCGCCCGGCGTGTCCTGCGGCCCCGCGATGTGCGCGATCCGCGTCCGCCCGGCGTCGCGCAGGTAGGCCGTCATGGTGCGCGCTCCCTCGACGTCGTCGGCCTGCACGTACGCGACCCGCTTCTCGAAGCCGAGCGGCGCACCCACCGCGGTGATCGGCACCTCGGCCGAGAGCAGGTCGTCGAGGAAGTCGAGGTGGTCGCGGTGCCCCGAGACGAGGAGCGCGCCGTCGACGTGGCCCGCCGTCATGAAGTCGACGGCCCGGCGCTGCTCGACGGCGGTGTCCGCGAGGATCAGCAAGAGCTGGAGCTCACGCTCCGCGAGGGCCGTCGAGGCGCTGCGCATGATGAGCGAGAAGTTCGGGTCCTCGAAGAAGCGCTCGTGCGACTCCGTGAGCAGCAGGGCGACCGAGCCCGCACGGCGGGTCGCGAGGCTCCGCGCGTGGACGTTGATGCGGTACCCGGTCTTCTTGATGGCCCGGCGCACCCGCTCCGCGGCGTCGTCGGAGACCCACACCCCGCCGTTGAGCACCCGCGAGACCGTGGCGCGCGAGACGTCGGCCTCGCGCGCGACGTCCTCGATCGTGGGACGGCGGCGCTCTGGGTGCGACACGAGCTCTCCTTCGGGGTGCGGCTGGGACACATCGTCGCACCGTGCGGGCCCGCCGGACGACACTCCCCCGCTCCCGCGGCGTGCCGCCTGCGCGCCCACCTGTAATCCTGGGTGTATGGCGACAGGTCAGGACGTGGTGCTCGAGGCGCTCGCCGCGTGGCTCCCCGAACGGCGGTGGTTCCCCGCCCGGCTGACCGGTGTCCCGCTCGCCGTCGTGGACCGCCTCGACCTCGCCGACCCCGAGGGCGAGGCCCGCGCCGAGGTCCTCCTCGTCGGTGCGGCGGCCGACCCCCGACCGCCGTTCGTGCAGGTCGCGCTCACGTACCGCGCACCGGGCACGGTCCCCGCGGGGCTCGCGCCCGTCGCGAGGGTCGACGGCGCCGACGTGCTCGACGGGCCGAGCGACCCCGCGTTCGTGCGGGCGTGGCTCGCCGCCGCGTCCGGCGACGCCGCTCTCGCAGCCTCCCTCGACGTGAGCTCGGCCCGCGCCGTCTCGGGCGAGCAGTCGAACTCGTCGATCATCGTGCGCGGGGCCGACGGCGGGCCCGGGGGGATCCTCAAGGTGTTCCGCGGCGTGTGGCCGGGCGAGAACCCCGACGTCCTCGTCCCCGCGGCCCTCGCCGCGACTGGCTGGCCGCACGTCCCCGCCCCGCTCGCGTGGCTCGCGCACGAGGCCGACGGCGAGACCTACCACCTCGGAGTCCTGTCACGCTTCGTGCCCGGTGCCCAGGACGGCTTCGAGCTCGCGTGCGCGATGGCCGAGCGCGGCGAGCCCTTCGACGACCTGGGCGACGCGCTCGGCATCGTGATCGCCGAGCTGCACGAGCACCTCGCGAGCGCGCTGCCCGTCGAGCCCGCACGTCCCGTTACGGCCGCCGAGCTCACGGGCCACCTGCACGAGCGCCTCGCATGGTCGGCGGCTCAGGCCCCCGAGCTCGGCCGCTGGCGCGCCGCGGTCACCGAGCTCATCACGCGGCTCGGTGAGCTCGCCGAGCTGCCACGCCTCCAGCGCGT
>JAAYZM010000043.1 GCA_012514835.1 Actinomycetales bacterium | reverse complement strand
GCTGGGACGGTGCGCCCGTGTCCACCCAGACGGGCGAGATCTTCTGGGGCGAGCCCGGCACGAACGGGCAGCACGCGTTCTACCAGCTCATCCACCAGGGCACACGCCTCATCCCCGCGGACTTCATCGCGGTGGCCAACCCCGCCCACCCGCTGAAGGACGGCGAGGCGGACGTCCACGAGCTGTTCCTCGCGAACTTCTTCGCCCAGACCAAGGCCCTCGCGTTCGGCAAGACGGCCGAGGAGGTCCGCGCCGAGGGCACCCGCGAAGAGCTCGTGTCCGCGCGCGTGTTCGACGGCGACCGCCCCACCACGTCGATCCTCGCGCCGGCCCTCACGCCGTCCGTGCTGGGTCAGCTCATCGCGCTGTATGAGCACATCACCTTCGTGCAGGGCACCGTGTGGGGAATCGACTCGTTCGACCAGTGGGGCGTCGAGCTCGGCAAGAAGCTCGCCGCGGAGATCACCCCGGCCATCACGGGCGACGCTGACGCCCTGGCGGCCCAGGACCCGTCGACCCGCAACCTCATCGAGACCTACCGCCGCCTGCGCCCCTGACCGCGCCGCTCGGAGCGTGGAGGGTTTGTTGCCCCAGGGGGAACAAACCCTCCACCTTGGTGCTGCCCTGACTCAGCGCACCGAGTCGACGCCCCGGTTCGCGAGGGCGTCGGCCGCCTCGTTGCCGGGGTCGCCCGCGTGACCCTTGACCCACACCCAGCGCACCTCGTGCCGGGCCACCTCGGCGTCGAGCTCGCGCCACAGGTCCTCGTTCTTCACGGGAGCCTTCGCGGCGGTGCGCCACCCGTTGCGCTTCCAGCCCGAGATCCACTTCGTGATCCCGTTCATCACGTACTGCGAGTCCACGTGGGCCGTGACGCGGCACGGCTGGTTGAGCGCCCGCAACGCCTCGATCACCGCGCGCAGCTCCATGCGGTTGTTCGTGGTGAGCTCCTCGCCGCCGAACAGCTCGCGCTCGTGCCCGCCCGCCCGCAGCAGCGCCCCCCAGCCACCCGGCCCGGGGTTGCCCTTGCACGCGCCGTCGGTCCAGATCTCCACGTCCTTCAAGGTCTCCGCCACGTCGCACACCCTAGATCGCCCGAGGTGGCGCGGGTGCCCGGGGCACGCCGTCGGCCCTGCTCACCGCGCGGAAATCTCGGATCGGAGGACCATGGGAGGTGAGCCAGCGGCGGCCGCCCCTGGTCCACGCGTTCTCGCACATCAGGAGGCGGTTCCCATGAGTCAGGTCGCCATCGAGCGGCGCCGCACGGGACTCGACGTCGTCGTCGGCATCCTCCTCGTCCTCGCGGGGCTCTACGTGCTCGCCAACGTGGTTCTCGCCACGGCGATCACGGCGCTCTTCATCGGCTGGTTCGCGCTCGTCAGCGGCATCGTCGAGCTCATCGGCTCGCTGTTCAAGATCAAGTCGGGCAACTTCTGGTCCCACGCGCTCGGTGGAGCGGTGCTGACCGTGTTCGGCATCGTGGTGCTGCGCAACCCCGCGGTCACCGTGGTGGTGCTGACGGTCCTCGCGGGCGCGATGTTCCTGTCCACCGGCCTCATGCGTGTGTTCATGGCCGTGCAGGTGCCCGCGGGGCGCTGGGCGTTCATCCTGTCCGGGCTCGTCTCGATCGCGCTCGGCGTGATCGTCCTGTTCAACATCGTCGGGGCGAGCTTCGCGCTGCTCGGCACGCTGCTCGGTGTGCAGACCCTCCTCGAGGGCCTGACGATCCTCATGGTGGGACGCCTGCGGAAGGTCACGTCGTCCGAGTGACCCCAGGCGGTGCGCCTACGCTCGGGGCATGAGCACCACGAAGGACTTCGCCGACGACGGCGGTCCCCGAGCCGGTGTCCCGGCCGCGGGAGCTGGTGTCCCTGGGGGCCCCGCCTCGACCCGCGTGGACCGCTGGATCTGGGCCGTGCGCCTGACCAAGACGCGCGCGGCGGGCGCGGCGGCGTGCCGCGGGGGCCACGTGCGCGTCAACGGCGCGAAGGCCAAGCCGTCCTCCCCCGTGCGGGTCGGGGACGAGGTGCGCGTCATGACGGAGGCCGGCCTGCGGATCGTCGTGGTTCGCCAGATCTTGCTCAAGCGCGTCGGTGCCGCCGTAGCCGCCGCGGCGATCGATGACCGCACTCCCCCGCCACCGCCCCGCGAGGAACGCCCTGCCGAGGTCCGCCGCGACCGCGGCGCGGGCCGCCCCACGAAGCGAGAGCGCCGGCAGATCGAGCGCCTGCGCGGCTACTGAGCACCTCCACGACTCGCCGAGACTGCATGCTGGCCTGCACCTACCCGCGCGGAGGCTTCCCTCCTAGGGTGTCGCGCGCAGGTGGACACGAGGGAGGTGCGGAACGTGCCACGACTCAAGGGCGAGGACGACATCGTCGCCTGGTTCACGCTCGGCAAGCGGCTGCTCTGGATCACCGAAGAAGTACGAGCGGCGCCACGGGGTCGCGTTGTCCCTCGAGGAGATCATCACGGTGGTCACACGCAACGGTGCCGAACGCGTCTATATCGCCCCCGGCACCGTGCTGCCGTGGGCCGTCTCGATGGAGCACGACGAGGATCCGGTGTGCGAGCTGCTCGTCGCCGAGGCGCGGCGACGACGCGGCAAGCAACTCCCCGCAGAGATCGTGCAGGGCCTCGACGGCTGGATCGCAGTGCTTCGCGAAGAGCGACTCGTGGTCGCCTACGACCGCGAGGAAGGGTTCTCCGTGGTGCCCGCACGCGAGGGCATCGACCTCGACATCGTCCGTGAGCCCCCGCCGCTCCCGTAGTTGAAGCGCTGCGACACGATCGAGGATGCCACTCAGTCGAGGAAGAGGGCGCGGAGGCGCCGCGTCGTGAAGGTGATCCCCACGGCGATCATGGCGACGAAGTAGCCCACGTGGACCAGCAGCTGCGGCCCGAACTGGCCCAGCGTGAGACCGCGCACGAGCTCGACGGCGTGCCACAGCGGCAGCGCCTGGATGAGCCGCTGGATCGCTTCGGGGTACACGTCGAGCGGGAAGAACGTCGCGGAGAACAAGAACATCGGGAGCATCACGAAGTTGATCCAGTCCATCTGCTGGAAGGTCTTCATGTAGCTCGTGATGGCCATGCCGACGCTCGCGAACCCGAACGCGACGAGCAGCACGGCGGGCAGCGAGAGGATCGCCGTCCACGACTGGTTCAGGCCCATGAGCTGCATCACGGTGAGGAACCCCGTCGCGTACACGAGCCCGCGCAGCAGGGCGTAGCTGATCTCCCCGAGCGCGACGTCGAGCGGACCCATCGAGGTGCTCAGCACGGCGTCGTAGAGCTTGCCGAAGTGCATCTTGAAGAACACGTTCCACGTCGAGTCGTACACGGCCCCATTCATCGCGGACACGGCGAGCAGCGCGGGCGCGATGAACGCCGCGTACGGCACCGTCTGACCGTTCGCGAGCTCGACGTCCCCGATGTACGTCCCGAGCCCGATCCCCATCGCGATGAGGAAGAACACGGGCTCGAAGAAGCCCGAGAGCACCACGATCCAGTTGTTCGTCTTCGCGGAGAGGAACCCGCGCACCACGAACATCCGCGCGTTGCCTGCGTACAGCGCGCGCACGCTCGCGGGCAGCAGCGCGGCCAGGCCGCGCCGCCGCTCAGGGACGAGCGGGGCCGTGTCCGACGGCGCGCTCATCGCAGCCTCCTCGTGAAGGTCCGCCGCGCGATCAGCCAGCCGCCGATCGCGAACGCGAGGAGCACCAGGACGTGGACGGCCGTGACCCACGCGGGCTTCACGGCCCCGTAGGACAGCACGCGCCCGAGCTCGCTCGCGTGCCACAACGGCGAGATCCAGCCGATCCAGTGCAGCGCCGAGGGCAGTGTCTCGAGCGGGTAGAACGTGCCGGAGAACAAGAACAGGGGTGTGAAGACGAAGCGCTGGACGGCGGCGAACTGGCCGTTGTCGTCCTTGAGCGTCGAGGCGTAGGCGAGCAGCGGGAGCCCGAACGCGAGCCCGCCCAGCACACCCACGAGCGGCAGCAGCCACACGGTCCACAGGTCCCCCACGGCCCCGAACGCGAGCATGAGCGCGAGGTAGAGCAGCGAGCCGAAGGCCATGCGCGCGGCGACGGCGATCACGAGCCCGCTCACGATCGACCCGGGCTCGACGGGCGTCGCGTTGATACCCCAGAACACCCGCCGCCACTTGAACCCGCTCATGACGGTGTAGGTGAACTCCTCGGTGGCCACAGACACCGTGGCGGAGGCGAGCAGCGCGGGCGCGACGAACACGACGTAGGGCACGGGCCCGCCGGGACCGGAAGCGAGGTCCGCGTCGAGCAGCGTCGCGAGCCCGAGCCCGATGCCGAGCAGGTAGAAGAGCGGTGTGCCGACGCCCACCATGACGACGGTCCACTTGTAGTTGAGCATCGACCGAAACTGGTGCTCGGCCACGTAGAGGGCCGCGCGGCGGTGCGGAGCCGCCACGGGGGCCGCCGTCGTCGGCGACGTCGAGAGGGAAGGTGCGCTCATTCGATGAGGCTCCGTCCCGTGAGGCGCAAGAAGACGTCCTCGAGGCTCGCGCGGCGCACGAGGCTCGTGGTGGGGTGCAGGCCCGCGCGCGAGACGTGCTCGAGCGCGTCCTCGCCGGACGGGGTGTAGATGAGGATCCGGTCGGGGAGCACCTCGATGCGGTCCCCCACCCCCTCGAGCTCGGCGGCCACGGCGGCGTTGCGCGTCGAGCCGAAGCGCAGCTCGACCACCTCGCGCGAGGAGTGCTCGCGGATGAGCGCGGCGGGCGAGCCCTCGGCCATGATGCGCCCGTGGTCCACCACCACGAGGCGGTCGCACAGCTGCTCGGCCTCGTCCATGTAGTGCGTCGTGACGACGAGGGTGGTGCCTTGCTCCTTGAGGCGGAACAGCCGGTCCCACAGCACGTGCCGCGCTTGCGGGTCGAGCCCTGTGGTGGGCTCGTCGAGCATGAGCACGCGTGGGGTGTTGATGAGCGCGCGCGCGATCGTGAGGCGCCGCTTCATGCCGCCGGACAGGTCATCAACCTTGGCCTGGGCCTTCTCGGTGAGCTGCGCGAAGTCGAGCAGCTCGTCCGCCCGCGCGGCGCACACGGCCCGCGACAGGCCGAAGTAGCGGCCGTAGACGATGAGGTTGTCGCGCACCTTGAGCTCCGCGTCGAGGTTGTCCTCCTGAGGGACCACGCCGAGCTGCGCGCGGATCTGCGGCCCGTGAGTGTCCGGGTCGAGCCCGAGCACGCTCAGGTCGCCGCCCGTGCGCGAGGAGACGGCACCCACCATGCGCATCGTGGTGGACTTCCCGGCGCCGTTGGGCCCGAGCAGGCCGAAGGACTCCCCCGGCGCGACCTCGAAGTCGATACCGTCGACGGCGGTGAAGTCGCCGTACTTCTTCGTCAGGGACTGGGCGTGGACCACGGGTTGCGACACATCGAGACACAGTAGTCGCGCCCACCGACACCCGAGAACCGCAATATCCGCCGAAGGGGACGAACCCGGCTGCGGCAACAAACGGCAAGCGGTTGCCGCCCCGGATGGTGCCCGGGAGACTCGCAGCATGGCTCCCGCACCCCTCGCCCCGCACCCTGACCGGCTCTTCCCGGCGGACCCGGCGGTGCGGCCGATCGCGAGGGAGCTCTACGACTCGGTCAAAGGGCTGCCGATCATCTCGCCGCACGGCCACGTGGACCCCCGGCTCTTGCTCGACGACGAACCCTTCGCGGACCCGACGAGCCTCCTGATCAGCCCAGACCACTACGTCGCGCGGCTCCTGCACGCCTCGGGCGTCCCGCTCGACCACCTCGGCGTGGGGACGTCCGGGCCGCTCGACGCGACCGCCTCGCGCGCAGCCTGGCGCACGCTGTGCGAGCACTGG